>DASSGC010000291.1:0-20865 GCA_035693765.1 Acidimicrobiales bacterium | reverse complement strand
GCGTGCATCCTGTCGCAGGCGTTCCAGCGTCGTCGACTCCGCCATGTGCGACCTCCCCTCGCTCGTCCGATCGTAACCGACCGTACGCGGCCAGTGTGTCGGCCGGGTTACACGCCGACACCGGGCATGGACGACGGATGTCGTCGAGGTGACGATCTCGCGACGCGGGGGCCGGCTGGTTGAATGGACGCGTGCAGACCGACATCGAACTCGACGCGGTCGACGCGCTCGCCGCCGACCTGGCCGCCGCGCTGGCCCCCGACCGGGTGCGGACCGGGGGCGTCGAGCTGGGCCTGTACGGGCGCGACGCCTCGGTGCTGGCCGGTCGTGCCGGCGTGGTGTGCTTCCCCCTGACCACTGCCGAGGTGGCGGCCGCGGTCCGGGTGGCCCGCCGCCACGGCCGCCCGTTCGTGGCCCGGGGCTCGGGCACGGGGCTGGCCGGCGGGGCCGTGCCCGTGGGCGACCCCGTCGTCGTCGTGACGACCAAGATGGACCGCATCCTCGACGTCGACCCCGTCCAGCGGGTGGCCTGGGTGCAGCCCGGCGTCGTCAACCTCGACCTCACCCGGGCGCTGGCGCCCCACGGCCTGCACTTCGCCCCCGACCCGTCGAGCCAGCAGGCCTGCACCGTCGGCGGCAACGTGGCGAACAACTCCGGCGGTCCCCACTGCCTCGCCTACGGGGTGACCAGCGCGCACGTGCTGGCGCTGGAGGTGGTGCTGCCCGACGGGACGGTGACCGTGCTGGGCGGGCTCGATCCCGAACCCACCGGGCTCGACCTGCGGGGCGCGTTCGTCGGCAGCGAGGGGACGCTCGGCATCGCCACCCGCATCGCCGTCCGGCTGACGCCCGACCCGCCGGCGGTGGCGACGCTGCTGCTCGACTTCCCCACCGTCGAGGCGGCGGCCGAGACGGTGAGCGACGTCATCGCCGCCGGCCTGCTGCCCGCTGCGCTGGAGATGATGGACCGGCGCATCACGGCCGCGGCCGAGGCGTTCGCCCACGCCGGCTACCCCACCGACGCCGCCGCCGTGCTGCTGGTCGAGCTGGACGGCCTGCCCGCCGGGGTGGCCGACGGCACCCGCCGGGTGGGCGAGATCGGGCGCGCCCGGGGGGCCCGGACCGTGCGGGTGGCGGCCGACGCGGCCGAGCGGGCCCTGCTGTGGAAGGGCCGCAAGTCGGCCTTCGGGGCCGTGGCCCGGGTGGCGCCCAACTACTACCTGCACGACACGGTGGTGCCCCGCACGCGGCTGGTGGAGGTGCTCGCCGAGGTGTACGCCATCGCCGAGCGCCACGACCTGACGGTGATGAACGTCTTCCACGCGGGCGACGGCAACCTCCACCCGCTGCTGCTGTTCGACGCCCGCACGCCGGGGGTCATGGACCGGGTGCACGCGGCGGGCGACGAGATCGTGCGCGTCTCGCTGGCCGCGGGCGGGGTGCTGTCCGGCGAGCACGGCATCGGGCTCGAGAAGCGCGACCTGATGCCGCTGCTGTTCGGCCCCGACGATCTCGACGCCCAGGCCCGGCTGCGCGACGCCTTCGACCCCGACGGCGTGGCCAACCCGACCAAGGTGCTGCCGGCGGGCAGCCGGTGCGGCGACCTGCAGGCGGTCCCGGAGGGCGTGTGGGTGTGACCGCGCCGGCGGCTGCCCTGGCGGCGTTCGCCGCCGCGGTCGGCCCGGTAGCGGCCGGCCCGGTGGTGGCGGTCGGGGGCCGGACCCGGTTCGGGGTCGGCGGGCCGGTGGATCCGGCGGCCCGGGAGGTGCGGGCCCCGGCCGGTGTGGTGGCCGTCGAGGCGGCCGACATGACGGTGCGGGTGCGGGCCGCCACCACCGTGGCCGACCTGGACGGCGCGCTGGCGGAGGTCGGCCAGACGGTGGCGCTGCCGGATCGGCAGGGGGCGACCGTGGGCGGCGTCCTGGCGGTGGGGCACAGCGGGCTGCGCCACCTCGGCTGGGGGCCGGTGCGCGACACGGTGCTGGAGGTGCGCTACGTCTCGTCCGAGGGGCGGCTGGTGACCGCGGGCGGGCCGACCGTGAAGAACGTGTCGGGCTTCGACCTGTGCCGGCTGCTGGTGGGATCGCTGGGGACGCTGGGCCTCCTGGCCGAGGTCGTGCTCCGCACCCGGCCCGTGCCCGCCGCCGAGCGGTGGCTGGCCGGGGAGACCGACCCGTTCGCCCTGCGGGCGCGGCTGCACCGCCCCGCCTCGGTGCTGTGGGACGGCACCACGACCTGGGTCCTGCTGGACGGCCACCCGGACGACGTCGCGGCCGAGGCCCGGGTGTGCGGCCTCGCCGAGGCCGAGGGCGTTCCGCCGCTGCCGCCCCACCGCTGGTCGCTGCCGCCCGGCGAGCTGCCGGCGCTGGCCGCGGGCGGCGACACCGGCAGGTTCGTGGCCCAGGTCGGGGTGGGCGTGGTGCACCGCGACCGTCCGCAGCCGGCCCGGCCGGTCGACCCGGCGGTGGCGGGGCTCCACCGGCGGCTGAAGGTGCAGTTCGACCCCACCGGCCGGCTCGCCCCGGGCCGCGACCCGCTGGCCGGGGGGTCGTGATGGACCTGGGCATCGTCGACGGCGAGCTGGCCACCTGCGTGGCGTGCGGCCTGTGCCTGCCGCACTGCCCGACCTACCGGGTGACCGGGGAGGAGGCGCTGTCGCCCCGGGGCCGGGTGGCGGCCATGCGCCAGGTCCAGTGGGAGGGCGCCCTCCCGGATGCGTCGTTCGCCCGCTCGATGGAGACCTGCGTGCAGTGCCGCGGCTGCGAGACGGCCTGCCCGTCCGGTGTGCCGTTCGGCCACCTGATCGAGGCCGCCCGCACGTCGCTGGCGGAGGGTCCGCCGGCCCGGGAGGGACACGGGTCCGGTCCCGAGCACGTCGCGTCGAGGGTGCGGGGCGCGCCGGCACGGACGCCGCCGCCGGCGTTTCGCCTCGGCGTGCGGATGCTCCGGTGGCACCGGCTCGTGCTGGTGGGCTCGTCCCTCCTCGGGGTGGCCCAGCGGCTGCGGCTGGTGCCGGCCCGGCTGAGCCGGCGGCTCGGGCTCCCGGCCCGCATCCCCGTGCGGCGCCCGCGGCTCGTCCCGTCGGGCGGCGACGTCTGGCTGTTCACCGGGTGCGTGATGGACGCGTGGATGCGGGACGTGCACGCCGCGGTGCAGCAGGTGGTCGAGGCCACCGGCGCGGGCGTGGCGCTCCCCGGCGGCGGGGCGGCGTGCTGCGGTGCGCTCGCGCTCCACGGCGGCCTGGCGTCGCAGGCCCGGGCGGCGGCGGAGCGGACGATGGCCGCCCTCCCCGGCACCGCGCCGATCCTCGTCGACGCAGCCGGCTGCGGCGCCCTGCTGAAGGACTACGGGCACCTGCTGGGCACCCCCGCGGCCCGCGCCTTCGGTGCCCGGGTGCGGGACGTGCACGAATGGCTGGCCGAGCGCGCGGCCGACCTCCCGGCGCCCGCGCCGGGGGTGGGCGGCGCCCGGCCGCGGGTGGCGGTCCAGGACCCGTGCCACCTGCGCCACGCCCAGCGTGCCCACGCCGCGGTGCGATCGGTGCTGGCGCCGTACGCCGACGTGGTCGAGCTGGACGACGAGGGCCTGTGCTGCGGCGCCGGGGGCGCCTACGCCGCCCTGCAGCCCGGGCTGGCCGGCGCCATCCGCGAGCGGAAGCTGGCGGCCATCGGGCGGGCCGGGGCCCCGCTGGTCGTGTCGGCCAACCCGGGATGTGCCCTGCACCTCGCCGCCGCCGGGGTGGCCGTCGCCCACCCGTGCGAGGTGGTGGCCGCCGCCCTGGGCGACTCCCGGGACGGCGGATGACGGGCTCGGCAGCCACGTCCCGTCAGGCGACGCGGGACCCGGCCGGGTCGCGCAGGTCGAACACCCGGTAGGCGTGGCCGATCACCGGTTGGGCCACGTTGCGCACCCGGACCCCGCCGGGCGTCACGCCCCGCTCGGTGCCGTGGTGGGCGTGGCCGTGGACGATCAGGTCGGCGCCGGCCGTGTCGACCGCCTCGGCGAGCAGGTAGCTGCCGAGGAACGGATAGAGCTCCAGCCGCTCGCCCCGCAGCGTCTCCTCCACGGGCGAGTAGTGGAGCAGGGCGACGGTGCGGTCGCAGCGCCCGTGCAGGCCGGAGAGGGCCGCGTGCAGGCGGGTCGCCTCGGCTCGGGCCTCGGCCACGAACGCCTTCATGGCCGGCTCCCCGAAGGCGGTGGCGCACGCCCCGGCGAAGCCGCCGCCGAACCCCTTGGCCCCGGCGATCCCGAGGGTCGAACCGCCGGTGTCGACGACCGTGGCCGTGCCGTCCAGCACGGTGACACCGGCCTCCCGGAGGACGGCGGCCACCTGCTCGGGTTCGCCCTCGTGGTGGTCGTGGTTGCCGAGCACCGCCACGATCGGCAGGGCGACCGCCGCCAGCTCGCCGGCCACCAGCTCGGCCTCGCCGGTGGCGCCGTGCCGGGTGAGGTCGCCGGCCAGCAGCAGCACGTCCGCCCGCTCGGCCACGTGCGTCAGCCCGGCCGAGACGCGGCCGACCGAGTCGGGGCCGACGTGGAGGTCACCGACCGCCGCGATGCGGGTCACTCGAGCTCCTCGGTCGCGCCATCCTCGTCGGCCGGCATGACGGCCAGCTCGTTGACCACCTCGTGGTCGGGCGCCACCTCGGCGACCACCTCGGCGATGGCGGCGCGCTGGCCGGCGGTGGCGACGATCCCGGTGAGCACCAGCCGGTGACCGGCGACGGTCACGTCCACCCCGAGCTCCAGGGTCCGGCTGTCGGAGGCGAGCGCGTCCTGCACGTGCTGGACGAGGTACGGGTCGGGAAGCGGGTCGGGGCCGGTCATGGGGAGGCCTGCCCGGATGGTGACGGGGGGTGCACCGACCGGGGGTGCACGACGTCGAACAGCTCCTCGATGACCTCCGCCGGCACGGCCAGGTCGATCGACTCGGCGTAGAGGAGCAGGCTGAGCAGGCGGCGGGGGCCGGCCAGCCGGGCCCGACCGAGCACGTAGTCCCAGTCGAGCTCGCACCGGCCGATGACCGCCAGGGCGTCGTACCAGTGGCGGGGGCTGTGCTCGGCGGCGGCCAGGGCCTTGATGACGACGAGGTCCTCGGGCGACACGAGCGGCGCGGTGATCCCCAGGTACTCGCGCTCGTTGCCCCGGGCCAGCATGTCGTCGTCGAGGTAGAGGTCGCCGCTCGACCGGAAGATCACGTCCACCAGCACGCCGTGCTTCCACGCCTTGTACAGCCAGGTCGGATCGGTCTCCTCGACCTCGAAGTCGTCCGCCGCCAGGGCGTCGAGCGCCCGCCGGGCGTCGGCGGGGCGCACGAAGACGTCGATGTCGTTGGTGACGCGGGGCCGGGCGAAGGTGGCGGCGCTCATCCCGCCGATGAGCAGGAACGGCACCCCGGCGGCCCGGAGGATGCCGATCACCTCCCCCAGGGCCGCCTGGATGTCGTCCTCGGTGGGCTCCTCGCCGCTGCGGTAGTGGGTGCTCATGACGCCCTAAGGGTGCCCGCGACACCACCGCGGCGAAACCCTCGGGCGTGGCGCCGTGCGCCGGCGTCAGCCGAGCGCGTCGCCGGCGAGCCGCGCTCCACCTTGGCCGAATCGAACGGTCGCACCGTTTCACAGCGTGAGTACTCTGTCAATGAACACCACGCGGCGCGTGGTCCCGGCCACCTCCTACGGCTGGTACCGTCCGCCGGCACGGAGAGGAAGGGTGAGCACAGTGGTTCCCGAGGCACCGACCCCGCCGGAGACACCGCCCGGGACATCACCGCCGCCGACCCGCGGCGGCTCGACCACCCGCCGCGACCAGCGCCGGGCCACGCACCGCAAGCTGCTCGACGCCACCCTCGCCTGCCTCGTCGAGCTCGGCTACGCGGGGACGACGACGCCGGTCATCACGCAGCGTGCCGGGGTCAGCTCGGGCGCCCTGTTCAACCACTTCGCCACCAAGGACGACCTGATGCTGGCGGCCGTGGGCGACCTGCTCCCGCGCATGATGGCCACGACGAACGAGCAGATGACCCGCGACATCACGGCCGGCGAGCGGCCCTTCGTCGTGGTGGTCGAGCGGTTCTGGCAGGTCAGCCGCAGCCCGGTGGGCCTGGCGCTCGGCGAGCTGTTCGCGGCCGCCCGCACCAACCCCCGGCTGCGCTCCGCGCTGGCCGAGGCCCGCGAGGAGTACGGCCGGGCGCTGGAGTCGCTGTCGGCGGCCCTCTTCCCCGACCTCGCCGGCTGGGAGCGCCATCGCGCCTTCTCCAGCTTCGCCTGGCTGGCGATCCAGGGGTTCACCGCGACCGAGCTCGCCTTCGGCCCGGGTCTCGACCTGGCCGACACCCGGCACCTCCTGGTCGAGGCGCTCGAGGCCATCGCGGCCACGGCGACGCGCCCGCGCTGAGGGTCCCGGGGTGCCGGGCCGGCGCCGCGGGTCAGGCGGTGAGGTGGAGCCAGCGCTCGTGGTCGGCGTCGTCGTAGGCGGCGAAGAAGGCGCCGAGGTCGGCGACCATCCGGTCGAACGACTCGGCCGCGAACAGCACCGGCTGGTAGTGCGTGATGTCGTAGTCGAGCGTCCCCATGCGGGCCAGGTCCCATGGGCGCACCTCGGCCGACCGGAACGCCTCGATCTCGCCGTACGAGGAGAGCAGGCCCGCGCCGTAGGCCCGCAGCTCGCCGTCCTCCCACAGCACGCCGAACTCGAGCGTGAACCAGAACACCTTGGAGAAGAAGTCGAGGGCGCCGGGGCTCGTCGCCCGCAGCGAGGCGGCGCCCGCGGCCTCGTACAGGTCGGCGAAGACGGGGTTGGCCAGCATGTTGGCGTGCCCGATGATCTCGTGCACGATGTCGGGCTCCGGCGTGTAGAAGGGCACCGAGTGGTGGCGGATGTACTGGGTCGACAGGAACGTCCGCCGGGCCAGGGCGCCGTAGAAGTCGCGGATCGGCACCAGGCCGGGCACGGGCTCGATGTGGAAGCCGGTGAGGGCGTGGACCCGGGCGTCGACCTCCCGGAGCTGGGGCACGCGCTCGGACGGGAGGGTCAGGGCCCGGGCGCCCTCGCGGTAGGCGCGGCACGCATGGCGCGCGTGCTTGCGCCGCAGCTCGGTGGAGACCACCCGCCACACCTCGTCCTCCGCCGCGGTGTAGCGGACGTCGGCGATCGGCTCGCCCGACCGGTGGGCCCGCCCGACCTCGGCGATCGCCGCGCGCCGGGCCCGGTAGTCGGGATCGGAGAAGCCGGGATGGTCCTCGGGGAGCGTCAGGGCGGCAGCGCGCCCGGCGGGGGTGCTCGCCATGCCCCCATGGTTGCCCTGCAAGACGACTTGGGCAACAAGTCGGCAAAATTCCAGACGAATCGCCCCGCCGTGCCGTACCATCGGACGAATCCTTTAGCTCGCCCAACCGGAGTGACGCTATGCCCAGATCGCCTGTGACCGTGCCGCAGACGACCGTCCCCGCACTCGACGACATCGATCGCAGCATCGTGGCCGCACTGGTCGACGACGGTCGCATGTCGGTCAACGAGCTGGCGGGGCGGGTCGGTGTCAGCCGGGCCACCGCGTACGCCCGTCTCGACCGCCTGCGCTCGGAGGGGGTGATCACCGGCTTCACCGCCACGGTCGATCCGGCGAAGCTGGGCCACGGGGTCGCCGCCCTCATCCTCGCCAACGTCGAGCAGAACGAGTGGCGGGCGGCCCGCGACGAGCTGCTGGGGATGCCGGGCGTCGAGTACCTCGCCTTCACCAGTGGCGGGTTCGACATGGTGGCGCTGGTGCGGGTGGCCTCCATCGAGGCGCTGCGCGACGTCGTGCTCGACCACCTCCATGGGGCCACCCACGTGCGGTCGACGCAGACGGTCTTCGTGCTCGACGAGCAACGTCCCGACTTCCCACTGCCGCCGAACGGCGCCGAACCGGCGGATGCCTGACCCGGCGGCGGGGGCCGGGGCCCGACGACCGCCACCGCGCCGCGCTCAGTAGCCGAACGTCTGCGTCCAGATGCGCTTCGGGGCGTTGTAGCCGACGCCCATGGCGGTGAACTCGCAGGTGAGGATGTTCTTGCGGTGCCCGGCCGACTCGAGCCAGTCGTCCATCACCTCGGTCGCGGTGCGCTGGCCCTGGGCGATGTTCTCGCCGCCCGGCGCCGGGTAGCCGGCCGCCTTGATCCGGGCGTCGAACGTGGTGCCCTCCGGCGTCGTGTGGGAGAAGAAGTTGCGGTTGGCCATGTCGTCGCTGTGGGCCTGGGCGGCGGCGGCCAGCCGGGGATCGGGCTGGACGGGGCCGCAGCCCGCCGCGGCCCGCTCCTTGTTCGTCCTCGCCAGCACCTGGTCGGCCGGCGACGGGGCCGGCGGCGCCGGGGCGGAGGTCGGCGGCGGCGTGCCGGTGGTGGGCGCCGCGGTCGCCTCGGTGGGATCGGGCGCCGGCGTGGTCGGCGGCTCGGCGGTGCTCGGGGGCAGGGTGGTGCCGGTGGTCGCCGCCGATCCGGCGACGTCGCGACGGCCGGCGGCGGCGGTCTCGACCCGGTCGGCGCCGGGGCCGCCGTCGCGCCCCATGTCGGTCGCGGCGACGGCCGCCAGCGGGGCGAGGCAGGCGACCACGAAACCCAGCATCAGGCGTGCGGGCGAGAAACGACGGCGGGCCGACACGGTGGGCAGACCTTACCCACGCCCCGCGGTGGCCACGCCGCGAATCGTCATGGACTTGTCGCAGACACGGGCGGGAGGTCCGGGTAATGATGCCCGTGCACGTTGCCACCCTCCCCGGTGGCGCGAGCGGCCCGGCGTTCCCCCCGGGTCTTCAGCGCCCCTGGCGGGCCGTAGAGAGGTGGCGAACGAGATGAGTGACATCCTGGTCATCGGGCTGGCGGCGATCGCGATGGTGATCGTCATGGCCGGGTTGTTGGGCCGGCTGGTCGACCGCGACGACGTGTCGTACACGGACGGGGACCTGTTCCCCTCAGGCTGAGTCCTTCCCCACGTTCTAGCCCACGCCCCGCCGGCCCTGCCGGCGGGGCGTGGCGCGTCCGGGGCCCGCGCGCCTGATGTCGCTCATCAATGGGAGGGACCCGCCGGTCGAGCGGGCCGCCGGGTAGCGCGCTACTCGGCCATCACCCGCCGGGCGGCGGCGGCGATGTCGTCCGGCTGGGGCAGGATCGCCCGCTCGAGCTCGGGGGCGTAGGCCACGTGGCACTCCTGGGCGCCCACGCGGGCGACCGGCGCGTCCAGCTCCCAGAACGCCTGGTCGGCCACCCACGCGGCGATCTCGCCCCCGAAGCCGCCCCGCACCACGTCCTCGTGCACGATCACGACACGCGCCGTCCTCGACACCGACTCGGCCACCATCTCCTGGTCCCAGGGGACCAGCGTCCGCAGGTCGATGATCTCCGCCGACACGCCGTCGACCGCGGCCAGCTCCTCGGCCGCCAGGCGCGAGCGCTCGACCGTGGCGCCCCAGGTCACGATCGTCAGGTCGCTGCCCCGGCGCACGTAGCGGCCCCGCCCGAACGGCACGACGTGGCCCGGCCCGGGGAACGGGTCGCGGCCGTAGGGTTGGCGCAGCAGGTGCTTGTGCTCCAGGAACAGCACGGGGTCCTCGCACCGGAACGCGGCCCGCAGCAGACCGGCGGCGTCGGCGGCCCGCGACGGGAACGCCACCAGCAGCCCGGGGATGTGGGCGAAGATCGACTCGCCCGACTGGCTGTGCCAGATCGATCCGCCCTGCAGGTAGCCGCCGATCGGCACCCGGATCACCATCGGGCAGGTGAACGTCCCGTTCGACCGCCAGCGGATCGTCGCCGCCTCGCTGCGGATCTGCTGCATGGCCGGCCAGATGTAGTCGAAGAACTGGATCTCCGGCACCGGGCGCAGCCCCCGGACGCCCTGCCCGACCGCCCGGCCGATGATGTTGGCCTCGGCGAGCGGGGTGTTGTAGCACCGCGCCCGCCCGAACTCTCGCTGGAGGCCGTGGGTCGTCCCGAACACGCCGCCCTTGCCCTCGACGTCGGCGAGGATCGCCTCCCGGGCGTCGGCGACGTCCTCGCCGAACACCCGGATGCGCTCGTCCGCCGCCATCGCCTCGTGCAGCGTGCGGCGGATGGCCTCGCCCAGCGCCACCGGCTCGCCGCCGCCGGGCCCGTCGACCGGCTCGCCCGGGTCGGGGATGTCGGGCAGCGCCACCACGTGGTCGAGCACCGACCCGGGGTCGGGCCGCGGCCCGGCCAGGGCCGCCTTGGCCGCCTCGCCCACGAGGCGCTTGGCCTCCGCCCGGATGTCGGCGGCCTCCACCGGCGACAGCACGCCGCCGTCGATCAACGTCTGCTCCAGCAGGTCGACGGGATCGTGCTCGGACTCCCACTGGAGCTCCTGGGGGATGCGGTACTTGCTCTGGGTGTCGGCGGCGGAGTGCGAGTAGGGGCGGGTGACCTTGGCCCGGATGAGCGCCGGCCCGACGCCGGCGCGCACGTGGCTCACCACCTTGGCGGCCGTGCGGCGGGCGGCGAAGTAGTCGGTGCCGTCGACGGTCCGCACCTGCAGCCCGGCGAACCCCCGCACCAGCGCGTCGATCGGCGCCGGCGCCTGCTCGGCCGACGGCACCGAGATGGCGTAGCCGTTGTCGGCCACCACGAACAGCACGGGCAGGTGCTCGGTGCAGGCGGTGTTGAGGCTCTCCCAGAACTCGCCCTCGGAGGTCGCGCCCTCGCCCAGGCTCACGTAGGTGACCTCGTCGCCGTGGGCCGTCAGGCCGAGCTGGGGGCGGCGGACGATGTAGCGGCCGGCCTCGGCGCAGCCGACGGCGGGGATGCACTGGCTGCCGGTGGGGCTCGACTGGGTCACGACGTGGCGGCCGGGGTCGCCCCAGTGGGCGGGCATCTGCCGGCCGCCGGACGCCGGGTCGGCGGCCGAGCCGACGGCCTGGAGCAGGACGTCGGTGGCCGAGATGCCGAGGCCCAACATGAGCGCCAGGTCGCGGTAGTAGGGGAAGAACCAGTCGTACCCGGGGCGCAGCTCGCGGGCGAGCGCGAGCAGCAGCGCCTCGTGGCCGGCGCCCGAGATCTGGAAGAACACCCGGCTCTGCTTCTGCAGGGCGATCTCCCGGTCGTCGATCGCCCGCGACATGCAGGCCAGCAGGAAGTCGTGCCGCAGCTCCTCGGGCGGGTAGGCGGCGACCTTGTGGCTCGCCCGCCCGACCGCGGTGCCGGCGTGGGTCCGCCCGTCGCCGGCGGCCCTCCCGGCCGCCGTGGGCTTCCCGGCCTTCCCGGCCTTCCCGGCCTTGCCGTCCCCCTTGAGCCTGCCGGCCTTGCCGTCCCCCTTGAGCTTCCCGGCCTTGCCGACTTCGGCGTCCGTCCCGTCCACCCGGGCGTCGGCCCGCGCCGTCTCCCGCGGCGCGGCCTTCCTCAAACTCTTCCCCTTGCCGGTGCCGGTGGTGCCCCCGGCCCTGCCGGTCGCGTTCCCGACGCGCACGGGCGCGTCGCTCTCCCCGTCGAGCGACGGCGGCCCGGCGGGGCCGATGCCGGGCCCGGGCTCGTTCGGGCGCCGGTGCGCGGTGGGGTCGGCCGGCGGCGGCGCATCGTCGTGCAGGAGCCCGATGCGGCTCGTGGCCAGCTCGGCGCCGGGCGGGACGACGTGGCCGTTGCTCGTGGTGCGGCGCCGGGCGCCGCTGCGGGCGGAGGACTTGCCTGAACTGGCCCCCATCTCGACCCCCTTTGGGCGATCAGTCGGCTGGTTCGTACCGATGGTCCCACATCTGCTCATGCGATGGGCGACCACGTGCACGAAACAGCAGGATCCCGGGTGTTGACTGGAACATATCGTGGCGTGGGAGCACCAGCTCGACCGCTCGGCCGACGGGCGATGCAGCACGTGACCGGCAGCGACGTGACCGATCGCGCATTCTCTAAGGTTGCCCCATGGCGACCCCCTCAGACGCGCCATCGCAGCCTGCCGCGCCGTCGGTCGCCTTCGACCGCATCGCGGCGCGCTACGACGACACCCGGGGTGGCCTGGACCGGGGCCGCTACCTCGGCGCGGAGATCGCACCCCACCTGGCGCCGGGCCCCGTCCTCGAGATCGGCGTCGGCACGGGGGCCATCGCCCTGCCGCTGATCGAGCTCGGCCACCCGGTGGTCGGCGTCGACCTCTCGCTCCCGATGCTCCGCCAGGCCCAGGGCCGGCTCGGGGCGCGGGTGGCGCAGGCCGACGGCTACCACCTGCCCGTGGGCGCAGGCGCCGTCGCCAACGTCGTGGTCGTCTGGGTGCTCCAGCTCGTGCCCGACGTGGCCGGGATGCTGGCCGAGGCCGCCCGCGTCGTGGCCCCCGGCGGCCGGGTGGTGATCGTGCCGTCGGGCGGCCAGTGGGACCCCGACCCGATGGGCGACATCTTCATGTCCGTCGCCCAGGCGCTGCGGCCGTCCCGCGATCGCCCGCGCCAGCTCATGGCGGCCGCTCCCGGTGCCGGGCTCGCCGTGGTCGGCCATCACGCCACCACGCCGCGGGCGCAGACGCAGTCGCCCGAGCAGCTCGCCCGGCTGTTCGAGGGCAGGGTGTGGTCGATGCTGTGGGATGTGCCCGACGACCGGTGGGCTGCGGTCGTCGAGCCGGCGATCGCCGCGCTGCGCGCCCTCCCCGAGCCCGACCGCTCACGGCGCCGCGTCACCCGCGACGACGTCGTGGTCCTCAGCCCGGCCGGCCCCGCCTGACCGGTCGGCCCGGCCCGACCGGCCAGGGTCGGGCCCGGGAGGAGACGGGCCCGACCCGGTCAGACGTTGCGCCGGTAGCGCCCGCCCACCTCGAACAGCGCGTCGGTGATCTCGCCGAGGGTGCAGCACCGCACGGCGTCCATCAGCTCCGCGAACAGGTTGTCGCCGGCGAGCGCGCCCCGGCGCAGCCGGTCGAGCGCCGCGGGTCGTTCGCCCGCGTGACGGTGCTGGAACTCGCGCCGGCGGTCGAGGCAGCGCCGCTTCTCCTCGTCGGTCGACCGGGCCAGCTCCAGCGGCCGGCCCCCGGCCGATCCGTCGCCGGCGCTCGCGCCGCCGGCCGGGGACAGGAAGGTGTTGACGCCGACGATCGGCAGCGACCCGTCGTGCTTGCGCCGCTCGTACAGCATCGACTCGTCCTGGATGCGGCCGCGCTGGTAACCCGTCTCCATGGCGCCGAGCACGCCGCCCCGGGCGGCCAGGCGGTCGAACTCGGCGAGCACCGCCTCCTCCACGAGATCGGTGAGCTGCTCCACGATGAACGACCCCTGGTTGGGGTTGTGGTTGGTGGCGGGGCCCCACTCCCGGTTGATGATCTGCTGGATGGCGAGCGCCCGGCGCACCGACTCGGCCGTGGGGGTGGTCACCGCCTCGTCGTACGCGTTGGTGTGCAGGCTGTTGCAGTTGTCGTAGACCGCGATCAGGGCCTGCAGGGTGGTGCGGATGTCGTTGAACGACATCTCCTGGGCGTGCAGCGAGCGGCCCGACGTCTGCACGTGGTACTTGAGCTTCTGCGACCGTTCCCCCGCGCCGTACCGGTCGCGCAGGGCGAGGGCCCAGATGCGACGGGCCACGCGGCCGAGCACCGCGTACTCGGGCTCCATGCCGTTGCTGAAGAAGAACGACAGGTTGGGGGCGAAGTCGTCGACGTCCATGCCCCGGGCCAGGTACGCCTCGACGTACGTGAACGCGTTGGCCAGCGTGAACGCGAGCTGCGTGATGGGGTTCGCGCCCGCCTCGGCGATGTGGTAGCCGGAGATCGACACCGAGTAGAAGTTGCGGACGCCCCGCGCCACGAACCACTCCTGGATGTCGGCCATCATCCGCAGCGCGAACTCGGTGGAGAAGATGCAGGTGTTCTGGCCCTGGTCCTCCTTCAGGATGTCGGCCTGCACCGTGCCGCGGACGTTGCGCAGCACCCAGGCCGCCACCTCCTCGGCCTCCTGCGGGGTCGGCGGCCGGCCCTCGGCGGCCGAGAACGCCGCCAGGCGCTGGTCGATCGCCGTGCAGAAGAACATGGCGAGGATCGCGGGCGCCGGGCCGTTGATGGTCATCGACACCGACGTGGACGGGTCGCACAGGTCGAAGCCCGAATAGAGCACCTTCATGTCGTCGAGGGTGGCGATCGACACGCCGCTGTTGCCGACCTTGCCGTAGATGTCGGGGCGCTCGTCGGGGTCGCAGCCGTAGAGCGTGACCGAGTCGAACGCGGTCGACAGCCGGGTCGCGGGCTGGCCCTCGGCCAGGAGGTGGAAGCGCCGGTTGGTGCGGACCGCGTCGCCCTCGCCGGCGAACATCCGGGTCGGGTCCTCGCCCTCGCGCTTGAAGGCGAAGACCCCGCCGGTGAAGGGGAACCGTCCGGGCAGGTTCTCGTCCCGCAGCCAGCGCAGCAGGTCGCCGTCGTCGTCGAAGCGGGGCAGCGCCACCTTGGGCACGTGCGTGCCCGAGAGCGACGTCGTGGTCAGGGTCGTGCGCACCTCGCGGTCGCGCACCCGGGTCACGTGCTCGTCGCCCGAGTAGGCGGCGACCGTGGCGGGCCACTCGTCGAGCAGGGCGTGGGAGGCCTCGTCGAGGTCGCTCTCGGCCACGGCCAGCAGGGCCTCGACGTCGTCGGTGGGGGCGCCCTCCCGGTCGAGCAGGTCGCTGGCGATGCGGAGCGCCTGCTGGCGGCGGGCGGCCTCGACCTGGGCGGCGGTGCGGGCATGGTAGGCCCGCACCGCCTCGGCCACCTCGGCGAGGTAGCGGGAGCGGTCGGGCGGGACGACGGTCGCGACCCCGGTCGGCACCCGGCCCGCCACAGGGGCGAGTGCGCCGCCGCCGGCGGGGAGCCCGTGCCGGCGCAACTCGCCTCGTAGGTGCTGGTAGAGGGCGGTGACCCCGTCGTCGTTGAAGCGGGCCGCGATGGTGCCGAAGACGGGGAGGTCGTCGAGCGACCGGTCGACAGCCTCGCGGTTGCGCTGCAACTGGCGGCGGACGTCGCGCAGGGCGTCCTCCGCGCCGCGGCGCTCGAACTTGTTGATGGCGACGGCGTCGGCGAAGTCGAGCATGTCGATCTTCTCGAGCTGGCTGGCGGCGCCGAACTCCGGTGTCATGACGTAGAGCGAGAGGTCGACCCGGTCGACGATGCCGGCGTCGCCCTGCCCGATGCCGGGGGTCTCGACGATGACGAGGTCGTGGCCGGCGGCCCGGCAGGCGGCGACGGCGTCGTCGATGTGGTCGGGGACCTCGGAGCCCGCGCCCCGGGTGGCCAGCGACCGCACGAAGACGTTGGGGTGGTCGACCGCGTTCATCCGGATGCGGTCGCCGAGGAGGGCACCGCCGGCGCGGCGGCGCGTCGGGTCGATGGCCAGGATGGCGATGCGGAGCTTGTCGTCGAAGTCGAGGCGGAAGCGGCGGACCAGCTCGTCGGTGAGCGACGACTTGCCCGAGCCGCCGGTGCCCGTCACCCCGAGGACGGGGACGGCGCGGCGCCCGGCGGCCCGGCGCAGCTCGTCGAGCAGCGCGTCGCCGAGGGTGCCGCCCTGGACGGCCGTGACGACCCGGGCGAGCGTCCGCTGGTCGCCGGCCAGCAGGTCGTCGACGGACGTGGGGGCCCGGGCCGCCAGGTCGACGTCGCAGGCGGCGACGATGGTGTTGACCATGGGGGCGAGCCCGAGGCGCTGACCGTCTTCGGGCGAGAAGATGTGGGCCACGCCGTAGGCGTGCAGCTCGGCGATCTCGTCGGGCACGATGACCCCGCCGCCGCCGCCGAACACCTTGACGTCGGGGCGGCCCTCGGCCCGGAGCCGGTCGACGAGGTAGCGGAAGTACTCGAGGTGGCCCCCCTGGTAGGAGCTGACCGCGACGCCCTGCACGTCCTCCTGGACGGCGGCCCGCACGACCTCGTCCACCGAGCGGTTGTGGCCGAGGTGGACGACCTCCGCGCCCTGGGACTGGAGGAGGCGGCGCATCACGTTGATGGCCGCGTCGTGACCGTCGAACAGGCTCGCCGCGGTCACCAACCGCACAGGGTGGCGCGGCACGTGCAATTCGTCACCGGGCGCGGCGGCGGGAACCGCACCCACACGCGCTGCGTGCCCCCCGTGACCAGCCACGTTGCAAACACTAGTTGGATTTCCGAGTTTCTGTCTATCAAGAATCGAAAGTCCGACTACTGGGCTCCCGAGGGTCGGATCTCCGACATAGGATGCCCCCGTGGCCAAAGCCCACCGGATGGACTTCGACGCGATCGCCGAGGCCCGGCGTCAATGGGAGTCCCGGGGCTGGGACAATCCCGCCGCCATGGCGGCGACGACGGCGATCATGCGCGCGCAACAGATCATCTTGGCCCACGCCGACGAGGCGCTCCGCCCGCTGGACCTGACGTTCGCCCGCTACGAGGCCCTCGTGCTGCTCGCGTTCAGCCGGCAGGGCGCGCTGCCGCTGGGCAAGATGGGCGTCCGGCTGATGCTGCACCCCACCAGCGTCACCAACATCGTCGACCGGCTGGAGAAGCAGGGCCTGGTCGACCGCGACGCGCACCCGACCGACCGCCGCACCACCCTCGCCCGCATCACCGACGAGGGCCGCCGGCTGGTGGCCAAGGCCACCGAGGCCGTGAGCGCCACCGGCTTCGGCCTGGCGGGCCTCCACGACGGTGAGCTCGACCAGATCACCGACCTGCTGCGCAAGGTGCGGGTGGCGGTCGGCGACTTCCCCGGCTGACCGTTCCGCCCGGACTCGGTTCAGGCGCTGTCGGCCGCCGGCAGGGCGTGGACCTCGCCCGTCTGGATGCGCCACAGCGCCGCGTAGAGCCCGCGCCGCGCCACCAGCTCGTCGTGGGTGCCCGCCTCGACCACCCGGCCCGACTCCAGGACGTGGATGCGGTCGGCGTGGCGCACGGTCGACAGCCGGTGCGCGATCACGATCACCGTGCGGTCGCGCCCCACGAGCTCCAGCGAGCGCTGGATGGCGGCCTCGGTCTCGTTGTCGACCGCCGACGTCGCCTCGTCGAGCACCAGCACCGGCGGGTCCTTCAGGATGGCGCGGGCGATCGACAGGCGCTGGCGCTGGCCCCCCGACAGCTTCTGGCCGCGCTCCCCGACCACGGTGTCGTAGCCGTCGGGCAGCGCCACGATGAAGTCGTGCGCCTCGGCCAGCCGGGCGGCCCGTTCGAGCTCGTCGTCGGTGGCGTCGGGCCGGCCGTACGCCAGGTTCTCCCGCACCGTGCCCTGGAACAGGAACACGTCCTGGCCGACGTACCCGATGCTCCGGCGCAGGGCCGCCAGCGGCACGCCGGTGACGTCGACCCCGTCGAGCGTGATGCGCCCACCGGTGGCGTCGTACAGGCGCAGGGCCAGCTTGACGATCGTCGACTTCCCGGCGCCGGTCGACCCGACGATCGCATGGGTCTCGCCGGCGGGGACCACCAGGTCGAAGCCGTCCAGCACCGGCCGTCCGGCGTGGCTGCCGTCGTCGCCGGCGGGCCCGTAGGCGAAGCGGACGCCCTCGAACCGCACCTCGCCCGTGACCCGACGGGGCAGGGCGCCGGTGCCGTCGACGATGCGGGGGTCGACGGCCAGCAGGTCGAGGATGCGCCGGGTCGAGGCCATGGCCCGCTGGTAGAGGTCGAACGTCTCGCCCAACCGGGTGAGCGGCCACAGCAGCCGCTGGGTCATGTACACGAGCACGGTGAACACGCCGACCTCGAGCGTGCCGTCGAGCGCCGCCCGCCCGCCGATGACGAGCGTGAGCGTGAACGCCGCCAGGATGGCCATGCGGATGAGCGGGATGAACGCCGACGAGAGCTTGATGGCCCGGCCGTTCGCCCGGCGGTAGGCCTCGCTGGCCTCGCCGACCCGGGCCACCTCGCGGTCCTCGGCGGTGAACGCCCGGATGGTGGCGATGCCCGACACGTTGTTGGCCAGCACGCCGCCGACGTCGGCGGCCGACTGGCGGACCCCGGCGTAGAGCGGCTCCAGCCGGCGCTGGTACCGGATCGACGCCCAGATGATGAGCGGGATGGGCAGGAAGGCGACCGTGCCGATGACCGGGTCCGCGGCGAAGAACACGACGCCGACGAAGATCACGTTGACGACGGTGAGCAGGATCTCGTGGGCGCCGACGTCGAGGAAGCGCTCGAGCTGGTTGACGTCGTCGTTGAGCACCGACAGCAGGCCGCCGGTCGACTGGTCCTCGAACCAGGCCAGCTCCAGCCGCTGCACGTGCCGGTAGGCGTCCATGCGGGCCTCGTGCTCGATGGTCTGGGCCAGGTTCCGCCACAGCAGGTCGGCGACGTAGTCGGTGGCCGACTCCACCACCCAGATGGCGGCGTTGAGCGCGGCCAGGATCAGGAGCTGGTCGAAGCGGTCGTCGACGCCGGTGATCCGGGCGACGATCGACTCGCCGTCCCGCACCACCACGTCGACGGCCACCCCGATGAGCAGCTCGGGCATGACGTCGGCCAGCTTGTTCAGCGTGGTGAACGTGATGGCGGCCACGACCGTACGGCGATGGCCGCGGGCGTAGCGCCAGAGCCGCACGAGCGGCGAGGGTTCCCTGGGAGTCGCGGGCCGGGGGCGCATGGGGCCCGAGGCTACGGGCGCTTCTGCGGGAACGGCCCGGGAGTCCCCTGCCGCGGTCGCGTGGTCGCGGGCGGACCCGAGGCGCGTGGCGATACCGTCAGCGGGCATGACGCTTGTTCGACTCGGGCGCGGTGCCCCGGCGGAGGCGGTCGCCGCCTCGCTCGACGAGCACGGGTACGCGCTGGTCGAGGGCGTCCTGCCGGCGGGCGACGTCGCCGCCCGGCTCGCGGCGCTGGACGACCTGTTCGCCGCCACCCCCACCGGCCGCAACGCCTTCGAGGGCTTCCGCACGCAACGGATCTACGCGGTGTTCGCCAAGACCCGGGCGTTCGACGACCTGGCCGTCCACCCGTTGCTGCTCGGTGCGCTCGACCACGTGCTCGGCCCGCACTACCAGTTCTCCGCGCCGGTGGCGCTCCGGATCGGTCCCGGCGAGGCGGCCCAGGTGCTGCACCGCGACGAGGACGTCTACCCGCTGACCCGCCCCCATCCGCCGGTCGTCGTCAACAGCATGTGGGCGCTCTGCGACTTCACCGAGGGCAACGGCGCCACCCGCCTGGTGCCCGGGAGCCACCGCTGGCCGGACGATCGCCGCCCCGAGCCCGACGGGCGGGAGGTCGTGCACGCCACGATGCCGGCGGGGTCGGTGCTCATCTACGCCGGCGGGCTGTGGCACGGCGGCGGCGCCAACACGACCGACCACCCGCGACCGGGCCTGCTCCTCGAGTACGTCGTGTCGTGGCTGCGGCCGCAGGAGACCCAGCTCGTGGCCGTGCCCCCCGGGGTGGCCCGCGGGCTGCCGCAGCGCCTCCAGGAGCTGCTGGGCTACAACGTCTATCCCCCGTTCCTCGGCTACGTCGACGGGCGCCACCCGCGGCGGGCCCTCGACCCGGCCGAGCCGGTCTCGCCCTGATCCCGAGGGGACGCAGCCGCCACCGCGCCGGGCTCCGACACCCCGTAGTAGGTTGCCCGCCGTGGCCGGACGCAAGCTGCCGCACGGTGAGCTCGAGGCGCTGGTGATGGGCGTGCTGTGGGACGGCGACGCCCCGCTCTCGCCCGCCGAGGTGCGCGCCCGGCTCGCGCCGGCCCGGGCGCTGGCGTACACGACGGTGATGACGATCCTCGTCCGCCTCCACGACAAGGGGCTGGTGACCCGGGAGCGCAGCGGGCGGGCCTACCTCTACCGCCCCCGCCAGTCCCGCGAGGAGCAGGCCGCGCAGCGGATGGGCGAGCTGCTCGCCACGACCGGCGACCGGTCGCTGGCGCTGGCCCGCTTCGTGGCATCGCTGCCGCCGGACCAGCTCGCCGCGCTGCGGCGGGCGCTGGAGACCGAGGCGTGAGCCCGTACCTGGTCGTCCTCGGTCTGGTGATGCTGGCGCTCCCCGCCGCGCTGAACGGGCTGGGCTCGCGACTCGCACCGGAGGAGTGGAGCGGCGCCGTCGTCGTCTGCCTGCGCACCGGTCGCGCCACGGTGGTCACGGGCCTGGCCTTCGCCGCCCTTCCGGGCCTGCTGCGGGCGGCGGGCGCCGAGGGTTTCGCCCACGACTGCCACCTGGCGATGACGGCCGGGCTGCCGGCGCCGCGGGCGACCGGGTGGCTGACGACCGCGGCGCTGGTCGCGCTCGCCGCCCGCCTGGCGGCGGCGCGCCGGGACGACCGGCGGGCCCGGGGCCGGCTCCGGGCCGAGCCGTGGCTCGGCACCCACCGGGTGGAGGACGGGCTGGACGTCGTGACCCTGCCGTGCGCCGAGCGGATCGCGTACGCGGTGCCGGGGCATCCCGACCAGATCGTGCTGTCCGACGGGCTGCTGGCCGTGCTCGACGACGACGAGGCCGCCGCGGTGCTCCGCCACGAGCGGGCGCACCTGCGCCACCGCCACCACCGTGCGCTGGCGCTGGCCCGGAGCCTCGAGGCGACGTTCGGCTGGCTCGCCCCGGCCCGGGGGTCCGCCATGGTGCTGCGGCTGGCGGTCGAGCGATGGGCCGACGAGGAGGCGGCCGGCGGGCCGGGCGCCGACCGGCCCGCCGTGCGCCGGGCGCTCGTGAAGTCGGTGGCGCTGGCGCCTGCCGCGGCGACGCCGACGTTCTCGGACGTCGAGACGATCGCCGCGCGGCTCGACGCGCTGGCGGCCGCGGCCCCGGCACCCAGCCTGCGCGACCGGGCGGCGGCGACGGCACCGCTGCTGGGCCTCAGCGCCCTGGCGCTCGGGGCCCTGGCGGCATGCATCGTGGTGTCCCACGAGACGCTCGACCGCCTGCTGGGCCACTGCCCGTTCTGAACCGCGGCTGGAACTACACGTTGTCGTAGTTCGCGCTACGGTCGTGCGGGTGGCACACCTGCAC
>DASSGC010000290.1:0-2743 GCA_035693765.1 Acidimicrobiales bacterium | reverse complement strand
TGGCGTTCGCCGGGCCGCCGCCCGTGACCAGCAGGGCCTGCGAGGGCCAGTGGGACGTCGACCTCGTGCTCATCGACCCGGATGCCGTGCCGTCACCGGGTGCCACGCCGTCGCCGGACACCTCCCGCAGCGCCGGTTGAGGGCTGCGGTGCCGGGCGTGGTCAGCCACCGGGGCGCAGCAGGCCCGCGAGGCCGGTGACCACGGCCCGGGCCCCGGCGACGGCCGACCCCACCCCGCCGCCCTGCCCGCCCGCCCACGACGGGTCGCCCGGCAGGGGGCCGAGCGGGTCCCGCTCGGGGGGCGGCACGGTGAGGTCGGGCTCGGCGAGGGCGCGGCGGAAGGACTCCTCCACCCCCACGAGGGCGTGGTCGTCGGGCAGCAGCTCGTAGGTCCAGTCGACCTCGTGGCAGACCATGTCGTGGTGGAGGCTCTCGACGAGGGCCGCGACGGTGGTGCCGGGCACGTCGGCGATGACCCCGGCGAGGGAGCCCACGAGGTCGGTCGGCAGCCCGGGCACGCTCACCTGCGGGCGGCTGAGACCGGCGACCTCGGCGTAGGCGTCGAGGAGACGGGAGTAGGGCATCCGCTCCGGGCCGCCCACGTCGTAGTGGCGCGGCTCCGCGTCCACGGCCAGCGCCCCGGCGAGTGCCTCGACGACGTCGCTGATCGCGATGGGCTGCACGCGGCTGTCCATCCACCGCGGGATCGTCTGCACCGGCAGCCGCTCGCTGATCTGCCGCACGATCTCGAAGCTCGTCGACCCCGAGCCGGTGACGATCGCAGCGCGCAGGGTGATGGTGGGGACGCCGGATGCCGTGAGGATCCGCTCGACCTCCAGGCGCGAGCTGATGTGTTCGGACAGCTCGGCCTCGGGGGCGTCCGGGACCAGCCCGCCGAGGTAGACGATCCGTCCGACCCCGGCGGCCGCGGCCGCCTCGGCCATCGTCGTGGCGGAGCGACGGTCGACCTCGGCGAAGTCGTCTCCTCCCAGCCCGTGGATCAGGTAGTAGACGACGTCGACGCCCTCGACGGCCGCGGCGACCGTCGGGGGGTCGAGGACGTTCATCGTCACGAGCTCGACCTCCCCCCGCCACCACCGGTTCCGCGCCTTGGCGGGGTCGGTGACGGCGGCGCGCACGCAGTGGCCGTCGCGCAGGAGGCGCGGCACGAGGCGGCCGCCGATGTAGCCGGTCGCGCCCGTCACGAGCACGGTGCGCGAGGCGGTGACTGGGTCGGCCGCGGTGCTGGGCGCGCCGGCATCCGGGGAGGTCATGGGCACAAACCTAGGCGGCGTGGCACCGGTTCAGGGAATGCGGCGGATGCCGGGCCCCGCACCTTCGACAACGGGCGTGCGGGTCCGGCGGGGACGCGGACCTGCTCAGGCCGTGGAGCCGCGACGGCCCTGGAACCACTCCCACGCGAGGGTCACGATGACCGCGCCGACGATCGAGCCGATGATGCCGCTGGGGCGCAGCTCGATGCCGTCACCGCTGAGGAGGCTGGCGAGCAGGCCGCCGACGAAGGACCCAGCGATGCCTGCCCCGAACGCCATCGGCCAGTTGATGCCCGAGCCACCACGGCGCAGGATCAGCTGGGCGGCTGCGCCGACGATCATGCCGAACAGGATGATTGCGATGATGAGCATGCGCGCAGCGTAGTGCTGGCGCAGACCCACTCGTGGGAGGCGCAGCGCCTCCACGTCCTGTCAGGGCCGGGTCAGCTGCACCACGCTCTGCACGACCAGGGCCCGCACGCGCGGCCCGAGGGTGTCCGGGTCGCCCTCGCCGTGCAGCTCACGCTCGCGGCTCTGGATGCCGGCGTCACGCAGGCCCACGGCGAAGGCACGGGTCGCGTCGACGAGGTCCAGGCGCCCGTCGTCGAAGGCGCCGACCCGCTGGAGGTCGTCGGTGATGGCGCCGGTCGGGTCGCGCGTGGTGACGTAGCTGCTGGTGGGCCAGGTCTCGACCGACCGTCCCACGAGGCGGTTGGCGTTGACTCCCAGCTCGAGGTAGGTGGAGGTCGCGAGCGAGTCCACGCCGGGCCACGGGCTGTGGGCGGCGAGGAACGGCGCCACGCGGGCGCCGAGGGCGTCGTCGGCGACGGCACCCAGCCAGTCGCCGCCCCAGAGGACCGCGGCGGTGACCGGCGGTGGGTCGCCCCCCGCGAAGCACGTGGCGAACGGTCGGGGGGTGCTCAGGACGGCCATCGCGGCGACGTTGGCGCCGGCACCGTGCCCCACGACGACCAGCGGTC
Source organism: Acidimicrobiales bacterium (assembly GCA_035693765.1). Taxonomy (GTDB): domain Bacteria; phylum Actinomycetota; class Acidimicrobiia; order Acidimicrobiales; family VFJN01; genus ZC4RG19. The sequence continues at coordinate 489 of DASSGC010000290.1, read as the reverse complement.
GCGCCCGGGTGCCCACCCGCGGCCCGACCCTGGCTGCGGCCACACGGAGGGCGCAGGAGATCTCGGCCGTGGTCTGCCCGGTCTGCTCGACGAGGTCCTCGACCGAGCGCCCGGCGACGGCGGTGAGCTCCGGGCTCTCCACCCCCCAGGCGACCACGACGGTGGCGACCCCCGCTGAGGCCAGGCCGCGCGCCAGGTCCACGTACTCGGTGTCGCTCGGGTCGGCCGGGCCGGCGGGGTCGGACGGGCCGGCGCCGGCATCCGGGACGATGACCGCGACGGGCGGCTCCGTGTCGCCCGTGGGGAGGTAGAGGTCCAGGGTCGGGTCCGCCCACCCCTCGGGTGCGGTCGCGTACCGCACGCCGGCGGTGAGCAGCACGGACTGCCCCGGTGGCGGCATCCCGGCCGGCGGGTCGCCGTCCCGGCTCAGACCGCAGCCGCCGGGGCCGGTGGCGATCAGCGCCGACAGCCCCACGAGGACGAGCAGCC
>DASSGC010000289.1:0-9483 GCA_035693765.1 Acidimicrobiales bacterium | reverse complement strand
GCACAGGGCCACCAACCGCGGCGTGCCCAGCACGGGCACCTCGCCGGTGTGCAGTGCGATGGCGGTGTCGCCGTCGCACACGTCGATCACCACCTTGGCGGCCAAGCCGGGTTGGAGAGGCACCCGGGTACAGTACGCATCCACGCCTCCGGCGGGCGAAAGGCCCGGGCTCGTCGCATCCCGGTCCGGGGTCCCGCCCGGCTGGGATCCCACGCCCTGCGTCCGTCCGGAATAGAGGTCTCCCCGTGCTAGACGAAGCCGCCATCCAGCGCACCCTGGCCGCTGCCCTCCGCACCGGCGGCGACTTCGCCGAGGTGTTCGTGGAGGACAAGCGCTCGTCGTCGGCCATGCTCGACGACGGCCGGGTCGAGGAGCTGGCCTCCGGCCGCGACCGGGGCGCCGGCATCCGGGTCGTGGTCGGCGAGACGACCGGGTTCGCCCACACCGCCGACCTGTCCGACGAGGGCCTGCGCTCTGCGGCCGAGGCGGCGGCCGCGGCCGCCCGCTCCGGCGGTGGCGGGGTTCGGGAGGTGGCGCTGACCCGCACCGAGGCACCCCGGCCCAACGAGGTGGCGATCCTCCCGGAGTCCGTGCCCAAGGGGGCCAAGGTCGACCTGCTGCGGCGGGCCGACGAGACCGCCCGCGCCCAGGGTGCGGCCATCCGCCAGGTGCGGGCCCGCTACGGCGACTCCCGCCGCCAGATCCTGGTGGCCAACAGCGAGGGCCTGCTGGCGGCGGACGACCAGGTCCGCACCCTGTTCGTGGTGTCGGCGGTGGCCTCGGGCGACACCGGCATGCAGACCGGCTACGAGTCGGTGGGCCGCACCATCGGCTTCGAGCTGTTCGACCGCTACGACGTCGAGGACATCGCCCGCACGGCCGCGCAGCGGGCCATCACCAAGCTGGCCGCCCGCCCCGCACCGTCCGGCACCCTGCCGGTGGTGATCGGCCCCGGGGGCGGCGGCGTCCTGTTCCACGAGGCGTGCGGCCACGGCCTGGAGAAGGACCTGGTCGACAAGGGCGCCTCGGTGTTCAAGGGCAAGCTGGGCGAGCAGGTGGCGTCGCCGCTGGTCACGCTGGTCGACGACGGCACCATGGGCGAGGAGTGGGGCTGCTTCGCGGTCGACGACGAGGGCACGCCGGCCCAGCGCAACGTGCTCATCGAGGGCGGCGTGCTGACCGACTACATGTGGGACATGCTGCGCTCGCGCAAGGACGGCCGGGCCCGCAGCGGCAACGGCCGCCGGCAGAGCTACCAGCACCTGCCCATGGTGCGGATGACGAACACGTACCTGCTCGGCGGCGAGGGCGACCCGGACGACATCCTGGCCTCCACCGACCGGGGCGTCTACGTGTCGTCGCTCGGTGGCGGCCAGGTCAACACGGCCACGGGCGACTTCGTCTTCGGCATGACCGAGGCGTACCTCATCGAGGACGGGAAGATCACCGAGCCGCTGCGGGAGGGCAACCTGATCGGCAACGGCCCCAAGGTGCTGCTCGACATCGACGCGGTGGGCAACGACTTCGCCATGGGCCACCCGGGCACCTGCGGCAAGGACGGCCAGGGCGTCCCCGTGGGCGACGGCGTGCCGACCCTGCGGGTGAAGGCCCTGACCGTCGGCGGCACGGCGGCATGACGGCCCCCGACGGCGCGACCCGGGCCGCCGGGCGACGGCGGTGAGCGGCACCGACCTGGCGGACGTGGCCGACCGCCTGGTGGCCATGGCCGAGGGCGGCGAGCAGGTCGAGGCCTACGTGGCCCGGTCGAGCGACACCCAGGTGCGGGTCTACCAGGGCGAGGTCGAGCAGCTCTCGATGGCGGACACGCTGGGCGTCGGCGTCCGGGTGGTGCGCGACGGGCGCCAGGGCTTCGCCTACTGCGGCACGTTCGACCCCGCCGCCCTGGCCGAGACCGTGGCCGAGGCCCGCGACAACGCCCGCTACGGCGAGCCCGACGAGGCGGCCGGCCTGCCCGAGCCCGACGGCGTGGCGCCCGCCGACCTCGACCTGTGGCGGCCGGGCCTGGCCGAGGTGCCCACCGCCGACAAGGTGGCGCTGGCCGTGGAGCTGGAGCGGGCCGTGCTCGCCGCCGATCCCCGCATCACCGGCGTCGAGTCGTGCGACTACGGCGACTCCCGGTCGGAGGCGGCGATCGCCACCACCACCGGCATCCGCCGGGCGACCCGCGAGTCCGGCTGCTCGCTGGTGGCGTACTCCCTGGCCGGCGACGGCGACGACACGCAGACCGGCTTCGGGTTCTCGCTCGCCCGCACCTTCGACGAGCTGGACGCCGCGGTGGCGGCCCGCGACGCGGCCGACCGGGCGTTGCGCATGCTGGGCGCCACCAAGCCGCCGTCGGGCCGTCTCACGGTGGTGCTCGATCCGTGGGTCACCGCCCAGCTCGTCGGCATCGTGGCCGACACGCTCGGGGGCGAGGAGGTCATCAAGGGCCGGTCGCTGTTCGCCGGGCGGGTAGCCGAGCAGGTGGCGTCGCCGCTGGTCACCCTCGTCGAGGACGCCACCGACCCGGCGTCGTGGAACGCCACGCCGATCGACGCCGAGGGCCTGGCGACGCGCCGCGTGCCCCTGATCGCGTCGGGTGTGCTGCAGGGCTTCCTCCACTCGACCTGGACGGCCCGCCGGATGGGCACCGTGTCGACGGGGTCGGCCGTGCGGGCGGGGTTCAAGAGCACCCCCACCGCCGGCTCCCGGGCCGTGGCCCTGACCCCGGGCACCGCCGGCGGGGCGGCACTGGTCGCCGGCGTCGAGGACGGCGTGCTGGTCCAGGAGGTGTCCGGCCTGCACTCCGGGGTGAACCCGGTGTCGGGCGACCTGTCGACCGGCGCCGAGGGCCTGCGCATCCGGGGCGGCGAGCTGGCCGAGCCGCTGCGGGAGTTCACCATCGCCTCGACCCTCCAGCGTCTGCTGCACGACGTGGTGGCGGTCGGCTCCGACCTGACGTGGCTCCCGATGAACGCCGCCGGGATGACGCTCGTGATCGGCGACGTGGCGGTGTCGGGCTCGTGATCGCGGCGAGCGAGGACGAGCTGCTGGCGCTGGCGACCAAGGTCGCCGCCGAGGCCGAGCAGGGCGAGCAGGTCGAGGCGTTCGTCGGCCACTCGACGTCGACCAGCGTGCGGGTGCACGGCGGCGCGGTCGAGTCGCTGACCCAAGCCACCTCCTCGGGCCTCGGCGTGCGGGTGGTGCGCGACGGGCGGCAGGGCTTCGCCTACGCCGGATCGCTCGATCCGGGCGTCATCGCCGAGGTCCTGGCCGAGGCGCGCGACAACGCGGTCTACGCCGAGCCGGAGGAGTGGGTCGGCCTGGCCGAGCCTGACGGCGTGGCACCGCCCGAGGTCGAGCTGTGGCGGGACGGTCTGGCCGAGCTGGCCACCGACCGCAAGGTCGAGATGGCCCTGGAGCTGGAGCGGGCCGTGCGCGCCCGCGACCCGCGCATCGTCGGCGTGCGGGTGGCCGCCTGGGGTGACGGATCGGGCGCCGGGGCGGTGGCCACCTCGACCGGCATCGCGGTCGCGGGCCGGGCGACGTCGTGCCACCTGTCGGTGCAGGCGCTGGCCGAGGAGGCCGGCGAGACCAAGTCCGGCTACGGCGTGTCGGTGGGCCGCGAGCCCGCCGAGGTCGACCTGGCCCAGGCGGCCGACGACGCCGCGGATCGGGCCACCCGGCTGCTCGGGGCCGTGCAGCCGGCCAGCGGCACGGTCACCCTCGTGCTCGAGCCGCTGATGGCCGCCACCCTGCTCGGCGTCGTGGCCGGCACGCTCAACGGCGAGTCGGTGCTGAAGGGCCGGTCGCCCTTCGCCGACCGGCTCGGCGAGCAGATCGCGTCGCCGCTGCTCACGCTGGTCGACGACCCGACCGATCCCCGGTCGCTCGGCGCCGACAGCCACGACGGCGAGGGGTTGGCCACCCGGCGGATCCGCCTGATCGAGGGCGGCGTGCTGCAGGCCTTCCTCCACAACACGATGACCGGGCGCCGCGCCGGGGTCCCGTCGACGGCCTCGGCCGTGCGCGGCTTCCGGTCCACCCCGGGGGTCGGCGCCCAGGCGCTGGCCGCCAGCCCCGGGTCCGGGACGCTCGACGACCTCGTGGCGGCCGTCGACCATGGCGTGCTCGTGCAGTCGATGACCGGCCTGCACTCGGGCGTCAATCCGGTGTCGGGCGACTTCTCCGTCGGGGTCGAGGGGCTGATGGTGCGCGACGGCACCCGGGCCGAGCCGATCCGCGAGGCGACGGTGGCGTCGACGCTCCAGCGCCTGCTGCTCGACATCGCGGCGGTGGGCGGCGAGGTCGAGTGGACCCCGGGCGGCACCGGCGCCGTCGCCCTGGTCATCCCGGGGGTCACGCTCAGCGGGAGGTGAGACGGCCACCTGAGCCTCCGGCCTGCGACGCCAGCGCTGTGGGCGCTGGCGTGGCAACGGAGCGTGACCGGGTTGCGCCGGGTACCGGCGGTCGGTGACCATCGGGGTTTCCTCGGTGGCGGGCGCCGCCGCCGCATCGACCGTCAGACGGGAACCGTGTCGATCATCCACGCCATCGTTCTGGGGATCACCCAGGGTCTTTCCGAATACCTGCCCATCTCCTCGTCGGGCCACCTGATCCTGGTGCCCTGGCTGTTCGGGTGGGACGACTTCGCCGGGAACGAGTCGCTCGCGAAGACCTTCGACGTGGCTCTCCACCTGGGGACGCTCGTCGGGGCGGTCGCCTACTTCCGCAAGGACATCGTGCGGCTCACCCGTGCCGCGTTCACCCGGCCGAGCTCGTCGGACGGGCGGTTGGGTTGGTTGGTGGTGGCCTCCGCGGCGCCCGCCGCGATCACGGGCGCGCTGTTCGCCGACACGATCGAGGAGAACACCGGCCAGATCTGGCTCATCGCCACGATGCTGATCGTGGGCGCGCTGCTCCTGGCGCTGGCCGACGGCGTCCGGGGCAAGCGCACGGTCGACGAGGTGGGCATCAAGGACGCCGTCGTCATGGGCGTCGCCCAGGCGATCGCCCTCCAGCCCGGCGTGTCGCGGTCGGGCGTGACGATCACGGCCGGCCGCTTCGCCGGTCTGGGCCGTGACGGCGCCGCCCGCTTCGCCTTCCTGATGAGCCTGCCCATCACCGCGGGCGCACTGCTGTTCAAGTGGGTCGACGTGCAGGGCGAGGGGGGCGTCCCCGCCGACTTCCGGGCGGCGTTCGTGTGGGGCATCGTCGCCTCGGGCGTCACCGGCTACCTCGCGGTGTGGGGCACGCTCAAGCTCCTCCGCACCCACTCGTTCGCCCCGTTCGTCCTGTACCGCCTGCTGCTGGGCGCCGCCGTCCTGTTGGTGCTGGCCACCTCCTTCCGCTGACCGCCGCCGACCGCCCGCCGCCTGCCTGCCGGCCTCAGGCCCCCGCCAGCGCCAGCACGACGGTCCCGTTCGCCAGCGCCCACGCCACACGCGCCGCGTCGGGCTCGGGCACCGCGACCGTGACGGCCGGCTCGCCCACGTCGACCACCAGGGCGCGCTCCGCCAGCGGGAACGCCGGCGCGCCCGGACCCGCCGCGCCCGTGCCGGCACCGCCGCCACCGGCACCGGGCGGCGCGACCGTCAGGACGTCCACCCGGTCGCCGACCGCCAGCGACGGCATCCCGGTGGGGCCCCGCGGCACGGCCACCGCCCGCTGACCCGCCTCGACCAGGGCCGCCGGACCGGACAGCCCGGGCGGCGCCAGCCGGGCCGGCACCACCGGCTCGCCGGCGAGGATCGGGTGGCGCACGACCACGTCGCGCGGCCGCGCGGTCAGGGCCGACGGCGGGACCAGGCCGGCAGGTAGGACCCGGCGCGTGACGGTCGATGGGGCGAGCCGGTCGCCGGGGCCCAGGTCGTGCGCCGCCACCAGGACCGCCCGGGTCGCTCCCCAGCGGTCTCGGGCCCGGCCGATCGCCCCCGCCGCCGCGGTGGTCGCCAGGACGGTGGCCGCCGCCAGGACGAGGACGGTCGTGCGCCGGAGCGCAGGGCGGACGAACGCCCGGCGGGCGAGCACGGCGAGGGGGGTGGGGGAGGCCACGGTGACTCCACGGAGAGGTCGGGTCGGGAGGAGGTCCGGACCACGATAGCCAGCAGATGCCGTGGAGACAACGGAGATCACATGAAAGGTGCGTTCGTCAGTCGAACAGCTCGCCGGGCACCAGGCCGACCGCCCGGTACAGCACCGTCCGTGCCCGCTCGGCGTTCTGCTCCATGATGGCGAACACCTCCTCCATGGTCACGGGAGCCACGCCGGGCATGTCGGCCAGCCCGACGTCGTAGTCGGTCACGATGGCGATCGCCGCGTAGGGGATGCCGCTCTCGGCCGCCAGGACGGCCTCGGGCATCTGGGTCATGTTCACGACCTGCCAGCCCTGGGCGGTGAACCAGCGCGACTCGGCGCGGGTCGAGAACCGCGGCCCCTCCACCACGACCACGGTGCCACCGTCGTGCACGGTCACGCCCTCGCCCCGGCACGCCGCCAGGGCGGCGGCCCGCAGGCGCTGGTCGTAGGGGTCGGCGAAGCTCACGTGGTCGACCGGCGCGAGCCCGGGCGGCGTCTCCGGGCCGTCGTGGAAGCTGGCGTCGATCCCCGACGTCCGGTCGAAGATCTGGTCGACCACCACGAACTCGCCGGGGTGGATGTCGGCCTGGAGCGAGCCCGAGGCGCACGGGGCGAAGATCGCCCGCACGCCGAGCTCGCGCATGGCCCACGCGTTGGCCCGGTACGGCACGCGGTGGGGCGGCAGCGTGTGCTCGCGCCCGTGGCGGGGGATGAAGGCCACCCGCCGCCCGCCGATCTCGCCGATGGTCACCGGGGCCGACGGCGGCCCGTAGGGCGTGTCGACCTTCACCTCCTCGACGTCGTCGAGCAGGGCGTAGAGGCCGGAGCTGCCGTAGACGCCGATGTCGGCGCGGCGGCCCTCCGGCGCCGTGCCGGTCACGACGCGGCGGCGGAGGGCTCGGCCTTGGCGGGGGAGGAGGACCCGGCGTCGCCGGCGCCCGACGACCCGGCGTCGCCGGCGCCCGACGACGACCCGCCGGCGGACGACGAGGAGGACGAGTCCGGCGAGGACGGCGCGCCGTCGGAGCTTCCGCTGCCCGGCGTGCCCGAGGACGACCGGGACGATGAGCCGGAGCGGCTGTCGTTCGTGTAGAACCCGCTGCCCTTGAACGAGATGCCGACCGAGTTGAACACCTTCCGGAGCGATCCCGAACAGGCGGGGCACTCCGTGAGCGGGTCGTCGGTGAAGGCCTGGACGATCTCGAGGTGGTCGCCGCACTCCCTGCAGCGATATTCATAGGTCGGCATCACGGCTCCGCGGGGGCTGGCACTCTCGTGCTGAGAGTGCCAACGATATCGCCCCCCGCCCGCCCCGGCGCCAGGTGGGGCCCGGCGCCCTACCATCCGGCCCGTCGTGCTCATCGCCGCCTCCCGCGGGGCCGCCACCGCGTACGTGGTCGCGGCCTACCTCGTCGGCACCTTCCCGACCGCGCTGCTGGTCGGGCGGCGCCGCGGCGTCGACCCCACGCGTGCGGGGTCGGGCAACCCGGGGGCGACCAACGTCGCCCGCACGGCGGGGAAGGCGGCGGGAGCGGCCACGCTCGCCGGCGACCTGGGCAAGGGGGCACTGGCCGCCGCGGTCGGATGGGCGGCCGGCGGGCACGGCCTGGGCGTGGCCTGCGGGGTCGCGGCCGTGGCCGGGCACGTGCTGCCCGTCACCCGCGGGTTCCGGGGCGGGAAGGGGGTCGCCACCGGCGCCGGCATGGCGATCGTGCTGTTCCCGGCCGCGGCCGCCGTCGGCGCGGCCTGCTTCGTCCTCGCGGCCGCGCTCAGCCGGACCGTGTCGGCGGGCTCGATCGCCGGCGCGGCCGCGCTGCCCGCGGCAGCCGCCGCCCTGGGGGCGCCGGCGCCCGAGGTCGCCGGGCTCGTGCTGTGCGCCGTGCTCATCGTGGCCCGCCACCACGCCAACATCGCCCGCCTGCTGCGCGGTGACGAGCCCCGGCTCGGGTCGCCCTGAACGAGCCGTCAGCCCATCGGCGAGCAGACCTCGAGCTCCATGCCGTCGGGATCGCGGAAGAACAGCGACCAGATGTCGCCCAGCTGCTGGACCTCGCCGATGTCGGCCCCCGCCGCCAGCAGGCGGTCGCGCACCTCGTCGAGCGTGGCCCGGGAGTCGACCGCCAGCCCGTAGTGGTCGGGAGTTCACCGAGCGTCCGCTCGCCGCCGAGCGCGACCGCGCCTACGGTTCGTGGCGGGCGGACGCCGGCAGGCCGGCGCTCCGAAGACGAGCAGGGAGGCACCGTTCCCGATGACAACTTCCGTACGCAAGGCCGTCATCCCGGCCGCCGGTCTCGGCACGCGGTTCCTTCCGGCCACCAAGGCCCAGCCCAAGGAGATGCTGCCGGTCGTCGACAAGCCGGCCATCCAGTACGTCGTCGAGGAGGCCGTGCGGGCCGGCATCGACGACATCCTCATCATCACCGGCCGCGGCAAGCGCAGCCTGGAGGACCACTTCGACCGGTCGATCGAGCTGGAGGTGTCGCTCGAGGCGTCCGGCAAGCACGACCAGCTCAACGAGGTCCGCAGCCTGGCCGACCTCGCCGGCATCCACTACGTGCGCCAGGGCGAGGCGCTGGGTCTCGGCCACGCCGTGTCGGTCGCCCGCCGCCACGTCGGCGACAGCCCCTTCATCGTGATGCTGGGCGACGACATCATGGACGAGCGTTCCACCGTGCTCGAGGAGATGATGGGCGTCTACGACCGGACGGGTGCCTCGGTCATCGCGTTCAAGTCGTTCCCCCCGGAGGAGATCTCCTCGTACGGGTGCGCCGACCCCGAGCCCACCGACGACGAGCGCCTGGTGCGGCTGCGGGGGATCGTCGAGAAGCCCAAGCCGGAGGACGCCCCCTCCGACCTGGCGGTGATGGGCCGCTACCTGTTCACGTCCGAGATCTTCGACGCGCTCGACCGCACCAAGCCGGGCGTGGGGGGCGAGATCCAGCTCACCGACGCCATCGCCATCATGCTCCGGGAGCGGCCGGTGTACGGGTTCGTGTTCGACGAGGGCCGCTTCGACATCGGCAAGAAGATCGACTACCTGCGGGCCACCGTGGAGCTCGCGCTCGACCGCGAGGACCTCGCCCCCGAGTTCCGGGCCTACCTGGCCGACGTCGTGCGGCGCCGCGGGATCGTGTGACCCGCGCACGCCCTAGGGTTGGCCCGTGGTCCCGCTCGACGACGCCCTCGCCCACGTCCTCGACCGCTGCGCACCGCTGCCGCCGGTCGAGCTGACCGCCACCGAGGCCGTGGGGCTCGTGCTCGCCCGTGACGTGGTGGCGGCCGAGCCGGTGCCGGCCTTCGCGAACTCGGCCATGGACGGCTACGCCGTGCGGGCGGCCGACGTGGCCGGCGCGCCCGTCACCCTGCCGGTGGTGGCCGAGGTGGCGGCCGGGCACCCGGCCGAGC
>DASSGC010000288.1:0-2074 GCA_035693765.1 Acidimicrobiales bacterium | reverse complement strand
CGTTCGTGTCCAGCTTCGACCTGGGGACCGTCATCGTTGACATCGCTGACCCGGCCCACCCGACGTTCGTGGGGAAGACGCCGTACCCGGCCAACGTCGAGGGCGACGAGGATGTCCCGTTTGGCGTGGAACTTCGGTGGCGGTCCAGTGATGGCTACGCAGCCACCTGGTTGGTCTGATCGTATTCGGGTGGTGTGACAGTTCCGTGGATGTGGACATCGAGGGCAGCGCGGAGGGCTGGCAGGTGCAGGTAGCCGTTGACCCGCCGGAACTGCTTCTTCGCCTCCGACATGCCCGCCGCGCACCAGCGCAGCGCCATCTGGCCGTCCCGCCAGCGCTTTACGTTGGTGGAGTGGTCACGGCCGATCTCGATCATCGACTCGATCGCGTTGGTTGACCTCAGCGTGCGAGCCAACGTCGGGGGCACGCCGAGGCGGGTCACTGTCAGGGTCTCGGCGAGGCCCTCGCGCAGCGAGCCGGCAGCACCGGGATGGGAACGCTCGAGGTCACGGGCGAGGGCTTCGAGGGTGGCTTCGGCGGCCAGCGCGCTGGGGTCGTGGTAGGCGGCGCGCATCTTCTTGCCGACCGTCGACGCCAGGTGGTCGGGCAGGTGGTTCTGGACATTCCTGATCTTGTGGAGTTGGCAGCGACCGATCACGGGGTGGTCGAACACGGCGGTGACCGCGGCGGCGAGCGCCTTCGCGCCGTCGATGACCACCAGGATCGGGCGACACACATCCAGGCCTCGGTCGCGCAGCCCGGTGAGCAGCTCGGTCACGACGGTCGCGTTCTCCGTCGACCCCTCGACGACACCGAGGGGGTGCTTTGTCCCGTCGATGCCGATCCCGAGCGCGACGACACAGGTGTGGGCGGCGAAGTGCACCCCGTCGACCATCAGCGCCACCAGGTCCAGGCCGCGCAGATCGGCCGCCATCAGCTCGGCGAGGGCCCGGTCGGTGGCGGCCACGAACCGGCGGGAGACCGCCGACTTCGACGTCGACCGGGCCGTCGCCTCGACCGCCTGGCCGACCGGCTCCAGCCCGGCGGGGTAGCGGCGACACGACAGCTTGGCCAGCATCCGCTCCATCGCCAGGCGGCCGAGGATCTCCGTCGAGGAGAACAACTCGTAGCTCGGGATCGGGATCTCGCCGGAGCCGTCGGTCGCACGGACCCGGGGCCGGCGGATCGGGACTCGCCGGCCGCCGAGGGTGACCTGGCCGTCGTCGCTGCCGTGGCGCACCGCGGTGCGCTCGGGGTTCCACTTCCCCTTCGGGCCCGCCACCGCGGCGACATCGTGCTCCATCAGCACCCCCATCACCTGCAGCCCGGTCCCCACCGCCAGAGCCATCAGACCCTCCCGGGCGGTCTCGGCCAGATCGACCATCGCGATCCGCACCGACTCCGGCAGCGCCCAGCCGGGCAACCCATCATCAACCTCGGTTGACGACCCGGCCGCCGGTTCCTTCGACGGCTTCGTCTTCCTCGGGGTCACCCGGCCGGTGCCGGCGCGCCCGCGACCGGTCTGGTAGTTCTTGCTCACAGCGGTCCTCCTCCTGGTCGGTTGTCTTGGGAGACACCCGACACCTACCTCACGGCAGGCACCGGATGGAGGACCGCCACCTCAAACTTCCACGCCGCCCGGGACAACCTCCCGTGACGTGCAAGAAGCCGCCAGTCACTCCGATCCCCGCACCACCATGCGCTATGACCGGGCCCGGGTCTCGCTCGACCGGCACGCCACCTACATCGTGGCCACGTTCCTCGCCGGCGCCAGCCGCTGACACCGATCCGCCCGCTGTGGCCCGCGAGATCGCTCCAGAGCGAATCCTCTTTGTGTCAAGGGCGGGTTTCTTTGGGTCGGTGGGGCGCGTCGAAGACCGCTCGCGGCGTTGCTCGAGCGGCGGGGGGTTCTAGGGTCGTGTTGGGTCCGGGAGTGACTTGTCCGAAGAGTCGGCTGTCGTGGGGTGCGAGGCCGGTCACGCTGGATTCACGAGTCGTCCCCACGTTGTCCTCCCGGGCCCGCGGTCGGCGCCGACGGCGAGGCGGGGGCTGGGCGCGGCGCGGCTGTCTGCCG
>DASSGC010000287.1:0-5687 GCA_035693765.1 Acidimicrobiales bacterium | reverse complement strand
CGACGGCCCGGCGGGCCTCGGCCCGGGCGCCCGGCGCGGGTCGCGGACGTGCCGGCTCGTCGCGGGGCCGCGCCGCCCGTGCCGGTGGGGGCGCCGTTGCCGCCCGTGCCGGGGGGGGCGCCGTTGGGGCCCGGGGCGTCCGGGTCCGGGCCGGGGCCGGCGCCGCGGCCCCCGCCTCGCCGGCACTCCCGAACCCGGCGGGTCCGAGGCCGCCGGTCGCGGGCGTGTCGTCGAGGCGGACGGCCCGGAGGGCGGCCAGCGCCGCCGGGTCGGCGATCACGGCCCGCACGGCGGCCGCCAGCGTCGCCCGGTCGACCGCACGGTCGTGCGCCGCGGCCGCGCCGCGGGCGGCGTCGGTCACCGCCCCCTCGGCCGCCCGCAGGTCGGCCATGGCGCCCCGGACGTCACCGCCGGCCGCCTGGGCCCCGGCCATGGCGTCGACGGCCGCCGCGAGGGCCTCGACGGCGGCCGGGTCGGCCAGGGCGCCGGCGTCGAGCGCCCAGGCCACGGCCTTGGGCTTGCGCAGGGCCTTGACGGCCGCCGCCTCGTCGCGCCGCCCGGCCGCCCGCAGCTCGCGCGCCAGCGCGTCCCGCCCGGCGACGAAGCCGTCGAGCGGGCCTCCGTAGAGGGCGGCGATCCGGGCGTCGAGGTCGGGCGGCGCGTCCATCGGCGGGTTCAGAGGTCGGTGATCGCCTTGAAGGCCTCGCCCCGGGGCACCCCGGCCAGCGCGCCGTGCTCGGCCAGCCGCTCGCGCACCCGGGCCCGGAAGGCGCCGAGCTGGAGCTCGCCCTCGTGGGAGGACAGGTCGACGAACATGGTCGACAGCAACTGGCTGCGGTGGGCCTCCAGGGCGGCGAGCTTGCGGTCGACCGCGTCGTCGTCGGCCGTCTCGACGTGGTCGGGCTCGTCGGCCTCGAACAGCAGCAGGGCCTCGGGGCGGTGGTGGGCGACCTGCTGCTCGGGGAAGAAGTGGGGGTCGCGGGCGGCGACCACGCCGTCGACGGCCAGGAACCCGGCGTGACGATGGTCGGGGTGGAGCCGGTAGCGCTTCCACGGGTCGTGGCCCAGCACGACGGTCGGCCGCAGCCGGCGGATCCAGTAGGCGACCTGCCGCCGCTCCCGCAGCCCGGACGCCAGCTCGCCGTCGGGCCAGTCCAGGAACACCACCTCACCGGAGGCGCCCAGGGCGGCCGCCGCCGCCCGCTGCTCGTGGCGGCGCTGGACCACCAGGTCGGCGAGGTCCTGGTCGGCATCCCAGGTGCCCTTCGACCCGTCGGTGCACACCAGGTGGTGGACCTCGCAGCCGGCCGCCGCCCAGCGCGCCAGCGTGGCGCCGCAGCCGAACTCGATGTCGTCGGGATGGGCGCCGATGGCCAGGGCGCGGGCGGGCGTGGGCAGGTTCGTGCCGGCGGGCATGTCAGGTCACCAGCCGGGCAGCGCCGTGGTGAGGCCCCCGGGCACGCCGGCCACGTCGGCGCCCGGCCAGGCCAGGTCGGCGGGCAGGTCGACATCCCACGCGAGGCGGGCGTCCCGGACCAGGCGGGCGGGCAGGCCGAGCCGGGCCGCCTCGGCCCGGTGGCGGCCGAACGAGCCGGCGCCGTAGGAGAACCGGAACCCCGCGCCCGTCGGGACGGCCAGCACGTTGGTGCCGTCGCGGCGACGGTCGGGGACGAGGGTGACGCCGGCGAAGTCGGCCACCCAGTCGAGCCGGGTGGCCAGCGGTAGGTCGGCGTGGGCGACGATGGCGCTGGCGACGCCGTCGGCCCGCAGTGCCTGGACCCCGTCGGCCACCGCGCCGTTGAGCCCGCGGCCCGGGCACCACACGACACGAGCGCCCGACCGCTCGGCCCAGGCCCGGACGTCCTCGTCGTCGCACACGACGACGGCGGGCAGGGGATCGGCGGCCCGCAGGACCACCTCGGCCATGTGGCGGGCCAGCCGGGCCCGCTCGGCAGGGTCGAGCACGCCGGCCAGGCGGACCTTGGCCGCGTTGAACCCCTTCACCGGTACGACCACTGCGGCCGACGTCGTCGCTGCCACCGCGGCGCAGCGTATCCGGGTGCCCACCGGCGCCCACCGGCCGGGGTGGTCGGGCGATCGCGGCGCCCCCGGACCGGGCGCGGCGGCCCCGCCGGCCGGGAGGCACGGATCGCGGTCGTAGCGCCGCCGGCCGCCACCGGTCGCGGTTCCCGGCCGGCCCCGGCCGCCCGGCGACGCGGCGGTTACGGTGAGCACATGCCCAGCCGCTGTCCCATCCGCGTGGCCGTCATCGGCGCCGGGTCGTGGGGCACCACGGTGGCCGCGCTCGCCTGCCGCAACGCCCCCACCGTGCTGTGGGCCCGCAGCCCCGCGCTGGCGGCCGAGGTGACGCAGGAGCACCGCAACAGCGAGTACCTCCCCGGGTTCGAGCTGCCCCCCGAGCTGACCGCCACCGCCTCGCTGGAGGAGGCGGTCAGCGGCGCCGACGTCCTGGTGATGGGCGTCCCGTCGCACGGCATGCGGTCGACGCTGGAGGATGTGGCGCCCTTCGTCCGCCCCTGGGTCCCGGTGGTCAGCCTGGCCAAGGGCCTGGAGGAGGGGAGCCACCTGCGCATGACCGAGGTCATCGCCGATGTGCTGCCCGGTCACCCGGCGGGCGCGCTGACCGGGCCCAACCTGGCCAAGGAGGTCCTGGCCGGCCACGCCGCCGCCACCGTGGTGGCGTTCCACGACGACACCATCGCCCGCGAGCTCCAGCGCATCTTCGCCAGTGACGTGTTCCGCGTGTACACCAACCCCGACGTCGTCGGGTGCGAGATCGGCGGCGCGCTCAAGAACGTCTTCGCCATCGCCTCGGGCATGGCCGACGGGCTGGGCACCGGCGACAACACCCGCGCCGCGGTCATCACCCGCGGCCTGGCCGAGCTCTCGCGGCTCGGGCTGGCCATGGGTGGCCAGCTCCTCACGTTCGCGGGGCTGGCCGGCATGGGCGACCTCGTGGCCACCTGCATCTCCCGCCAGAGCCGCAACCGCTACGTGGGCGAGCAGCTCGGCAAGGGCCGCACCACCGACGAGATCGTGGCCGAGATGAAGATGGTGGCCGAGGGGATCAAGACGTCCCGGGTCGTGGTCGAGGTGGCCGAGCAGCGCGGCGTCGAGATGCCGATCGCCCAGGAGGTCTACCGCGTCGTCCACGAGGGCTGCCCGGCCTCGTCCGCCTACCGCGGGCTGCTCCGGCGGGGCGCCCGCTCCGAGATGCACGACCTGAGCTGAGGGAACCCGTGTCCGCCCGCGCCTTCGTGCTTCGCCGGCTCATGGGCCGGCTCCAGTTGACCGACGACGTCGTTCGCCACCTGACGACGTTCCAGCGGCTGGGCGAGACGGTCGAGGTCGAGCTGCCCCGCGAGCTGCTGCCGGTCGGTGCCCGCACCGTGTTCCGGGCCCTCCGGACCCGGGCCGCCGCGCAGATCGGGCCCGACTGGGTGTGGCCCTACTGGCTCGAACGCCAGCTCGACCCCCGGTCGCCGGCGTTCGTGCCCCGCGGCCACCTGCCGTTCCTCACCAACCTCACGCAGCGGAACTGGACCGCGGTGGGCAACATCGACTCGCCCTGGGAGCCGATCGTCGATCCCCGCGGCCTGGTCACCCCCTGGTTCGACGGCTGGTCGCTCGACTGGTGGATCGGCGCCGAGGACCGCTGGCACCTCCCGTCGCGCGAGGTGGCGGTCCGGCAGCGGCTGGTGCGGGGCGCGCCGGTGGTCGAGACGTCGATGAGCATCCCGTCGGGCGACGCGGTCGAACGGGTCTACGCGGTGCGCCGCAGCTCCGCCGAGGGCGGCGGCGAGCTCGTGGTGGTCGAGGTCGAGAACCGGTCGAAGGCGCCCGTCGCCCTGGCGCTCGCCGTGCGCCCCTACAACCCCGAGGGCCTGTCGGTCGTCGAGCGGATCGATCTCCACGACGCCACCGTGACCGTCGACGGCCGGGTGGCCCTGCTGCTGCCCCACGCGCCGCACCGCGTGGCGGGTTCGTCGTTCCACGACGGCGACTCGGCGGCCACCGTGACGGGCGGGACCGCCCCCGACACGTGGTTCGGGCCGGTCCGCGACCCGGCCGGCCTGGCCCAGGCGGCGTTCGTCCACCCCCTGGCCCACGGGGCCACGTTCCGGGCGGTGATCCCGCTCGACCCGCAGCCCCGCACCCGGCGGCGCGGCGTGGCGCGCCGGCGGCTGGCACGGGCGCCGTCGTTCCCGGCGGTGCTGCCGCCGGCCGAGGCGGTGGCCCGGGGCTGGCGGTCGCACAGCGACCGCGGGATGCGGCTCGCGCTGCCGGACGACCGGCTGGCGGAGGCGGTCGACGCCAACCGCCGCTACCTGCTGCTGCTGCACGACGGCGACGAGATCACCCCCGGCCCGGCCACCTACCACCGCTTCTGGTTCCGGGACGCGGCGTACATGCTGGCCGCGCTCGACGCCTACGGCTACCACGACGAGGTGGCCCGGGTGCTGGCCTCGTACCCGGGCCGGCAGAAGGCCGACGGGTACTTCTACAGCCAGCGCCACGAGTGGGACGCCAACGGTGCCGCGCTCGTCTCCCTGGCCCGCCACGTCCGGCTCACGGGAGACACCGCGGTCGCCGGCGGGATGGTGGAGCCGATCGCCCGGGCGGTGCACTGGATCGACCACAAGCGCCACGCGTCGCGCCGGGCGGCGCGCCTGCGGCGACCCGATCCGGCGGTGGCCGGGCTGCTGCCCCCCGGGGTGTCGGCCGAGCACCTGGGGCCGTTCGACCACTACTACTGGGACGACTTCTGGGGCGTCGCCGGGCTCCGCGCCGGGGCCCGGCTGCTCACCGCCCTCGACCAGCCCGACGCCGCCGAGGACGCCGAGCGCTTCGCGGGCGCGATGTGGTCGGACGTCGAGGCGTCGCTCGCCCTGACCGCCCGGCGACTGGGCACGCCCGCCATCCCTGCCGGCCCGGGGCGCCGGCTCGACTCCGGGGCCATCGGGTCGCTCGTGGCGTGCGCCCCGCTCGGCCTGCTGGCGCCGGACGATCCCCGGGTCGCGGCCACCGCCGAGGTGGTCCGGGAGCGGTTCACCCTGGCCGGGGGCCGCGCCTTCTACCAGGGCATCAGCCACACCGGCCTCAGCACCTACCTGACGCTCCAGCTCGCGGCGGTGGAGCTGCGGGCGGGGGACCGGCGCTGCCTCGACCGGCTGGCCTGGCTGCTCGACGCCGCCAGCCCCACCTGGACGTGGCCCGAGGCGATCCACCCGCGGCTCGACGGCGGCTGCATGGGCGACGGCCACCACGGTTGGGCTGCCGCCGAGCTGCTGTCGTTCGTGCGCGACCTGTTGGTGCGCGAGGTCGACGGCGGGGTGGCCCTGGCCTCGCTGGTGCCGGCGGAGTGGTACGGGCAGGGCTGGGAGGTGCACGGGGCCCCGACCGCGTACGGGCCCGTGTCCTACGCCGCCCGCTGGCACGGGGACCGGGTGGCGCTGCTGTGGGAGGTCGCGGCCCGCGCCGGCTGCGGCCCCGTCCGGCTCACCGCGCCCGGGCTCGACCCGGGATGGTCGACGACAGAGGCCACGGGCGAGGCGCTGCTCGGCCCGGTGCCGGCGCCGCCGGGCGCGGCCGCGCCCCCGGGCCGCGCCGGTGCGGCGGTGGGCGCGCCCGCCGGGCGGCCGGCGGTGCCCCCGGAGGGCGGCTCG
>DASSGC010000286.1:0-2149 GCA_035693765.1 Acidimicrobiales bacterium | reverse complement strand
CGTACGGTGTGACCAAGAGCGACGAGCGGCTCGACTACGACGAGATCCGCGACGTCGCCAAGGCCGAGCGGCCGAAGATGATCGTCGCCGGCGCCACCGCGTACTCGCGCATCATCGAACCCCAGCCGTTGCGCGAGATCGCCGACGAGATCGGCGCGCTGTTCATGTTCGACGCGGCCCACATCGCCGGTCTGGTGGCCGGCGGCGTGCACCCCAACCCGGTCCCGCACGCCGACGTCGTGACGCTCACCACCCACAAGACGCTGCGCGGGCCCCGGGGTGGCGCCATCCTCGCCCGGTCCGAGATCGGCGAGAAGATCGACAAGTCGGTGTTCCCGGGCCTGCAGGGCGGGCCGCTCGACCACGTCGTCGCAGCCAAGGCGGTGGCGTTCCGCGAGGCGGCCGACCCCAGCTTCACCGCCTACGCCCGCCAGATCGTGACCAACGCCGCCGCCCTGGCCGAGGGCCTCGCGGGGCGCGGGCTGCGGCTGGTGTCGGGCGGCACCGACAACCACCTCATGCTGGTCGACCTGCGCAGCTTCGACGCCGACCTGTCGGGCAAGAAGGCGCGGTTGGCGCTCGACCGGGCGGGCATCAGCCTCAACGAGAACACCGTGCCCGGCGACCCGCGGCCGCCGTACATCACCAGCGGGCTGCGCATCGGCACGCCGGCCGTCACCACGCAGGGCATGCGCGAGCCCGAGATGGGCGACGTGGCCGGCCTCATCCACCGCGTGCTCGTCGGGCGCGACGACGAGGCCGAGGTGGCGGCCGTGCGCGACGAGGTCGTGGCCCTCTGCTCCAAGTTCGCGCCGTACCCGGCGTGAGCCCCGTGCGGGGACGCGCGCGGTGAAGGGCTACCTGGCCGTCATCGCTGCCGCGTTCCTGGTCAGCTTCGCGTCCATGCCGTTGCTGCGGCGCCTGTCGTTCAGGGTCGGCGCGGTGGTCCATCCCGACGCCCGCCGGGTCCACACCGAGCCCACGGCGATACTCGGGGGCGCGGGCATCGTGGCCGGCGTGCTGGTGGGCTTCGGGGTCGCGTGGCTCACCGGCGAGTTCAAGCCGGTGTTCCGCACGATCGCCGCGCCGCTCGGTGTGGTGCTCGCCACGCTCACCATCTATACGGTGGGCCAACTCGACGACCTGCGTGAGGTGTCGGCCCCGGCCAAGACGGCGGGGTCGGTGCTGGCCGGCAGCGTGCTGGCGATCTCGGGTGTCGCCATCCTGTTCTTCCGGGTCCCCTTCGTCGGGCTGGTCGCGCTGCCGCCCGACCTGGTGCCCCTCATCACCGTGCTCTGGGTGGTGGGCATGGTCCAGGCGGTCAACCTGATCGACGGGCTCGACGGCCTGGCCGCCGGGGTGGTCGCCATCGGGGCCGGGGCGATCCTCATGTTCGCCGAGCACCTCGACAACCGCGACTCGATCATCAGCGACGACAACATCGGGGCGCTCATCGCCGCGTGCGTCGTGGGGGTGTGCGTCGGCTACCTCCCCTGGAACTTCCACCCCGCCAAGATCTTCTTCGGCGACGCCGGCGCGCTCACCCTCGGGCTGCTCATGGCGGCGTCCACCATCGCCATCGGCGGCAACACCGACCGCGAGGTGGCGGGCCAGACGTTCTTCTTCTTCGCCCCGCTGTTCCTGCCGCTCGTCATCCTGGGCGTGCCGATCGTCGACACGGCGTGGGCGCTGCTCCGCCGGGCCAAGGGTCGCTCGGGGCTGACCATCGCCGACAAGGGGCACCTGCACCACCGGCTCATGCGCCTTGGCCACGGGCAGCGGCGGGCGGTGCTCATCCTCTGGACGTGGACCGCGCTGCTCTCGGGCGCCGTGCTGGTCCCCGTGTACACGGGCAACGGCCTGGGCTTCATCCCGCTGGCCGTCGCCGCGCTGGGGCTGCTGCTGTTCACGCTGTTCGCCCCCGTGTGGGAGGCCCGGCGCGTCACCCGCAGCGCCAGCACCAACGGCTACGTGTACGGCGGCGTCCACGTCGACGGCCGGGTGGCCGCGCCGCTGCCCGCCCCCGGCACGCCGGCGCCCGCGCCAGGCACCCGCGCGGCCCGACCGGCGCCGCCGGGCATGCGGTCCGGCACCCGCGAGCGCCCGATCCGCTGACTGCTCGCCGCACCGTTCGCCCGCCGGCCCCGTG
>DASSGC010000285.1:0-6964 GCA_035693765.1 Acidimicrobiales bacterium | reverse complement strand
CGGCGCCCGCGTCCCACGCATAGGGCAGGACCTCGGCGCGCCGCCCGACCGCCACCGAGACCGCCGTGGTGAACCGCAGCACATCGACGACCACCACCGCGGCCGCACCCGGGCCGACGTGGCGCAGCCCCTCGGCACCCCAGTCGAAGCGGACGTCCCACCGTGCCTGCGTGTGGGCCCCGCCGGCGTCGCCGCCGACGCGACCGTCCGGCGCGCCGTGCCCGGTTGCCGGTCCCGCGCCGCCCCGGCCGTCCGGCGGGGCGGCGTCAGGCACGCACGCCCGGCCAGTCGGCGAACGACCGCCCGGTGATCCGCTCGTACGCCTCGACGTAGCGGCTGCTGGTCGCCTTGACCACGGCGGGCGGCAGCGGCGGGGGCGGTGGCCGCTTGTCCCAGCCGACGGTGTCGAGGTAGTCGCGCACCGGCTGCTTGTCGAACGACGGTGGGGTGTGCCCCGGCACCCAGCCGTCGGTGGGCCAGAACCGCGACGAGTCGGGGGTCAGCACCTCGTCGCACAGCACCAGCTCGCCGTCGATGAGGCCGAGCTCGAACTTCGTGTCGGCGATGATGATCCCCCGCTCGCGACCCCACTCGGACCCGCGCCGGTAGAGCTCCAGGGTCACGTCGCGCACCTTGGCGGCCAGCGACTCGCCCACCAGGGCGGCCGCCGCCGAGAACGAGATGTTCTCGTCGTGGCCCTCGGCCACCTTGGTCGACGGGGTGAACACCGGCTCGGGCAGCCGGTCGGACTCGACCAGGCCCTCTGGCAGCGACGTCCCGTGCATGGTGCCGGTCCTGCGGTACTCCTTCCAGGCCGAGCCGCTGAGGTAGCCGCGGACGATGCACTCGAGCGGCAGCATCTCGGCCCGGCGGGTGAGCATCACCCGGCCGGCGAGGTCGGCCTCCCCGGCCACCTTGCGCACGTGCTCGGGCAGGTCGGCCAGGTCGGCCGACAGCAGGTGCCCCGGCACCACGTCGGCCAGCTCGGCGAACCAGAAGGCCGACATGGCGGTGAGCACCCGGCCCTTGTCGGGGATGGGCTCGCCCATCACCACGTCGAAGGCCGAGATGCGGTCGCTGGTGACGATGAGGAGCCGGTCGCCGTCGACGGCGTAGATGTCGCGCACCTTGCCCGAGTGGACGTGCGGCAGGCCGAGGTCGGTCATGGGTGGGGGGCCTCCGGGGCGGGGCGCGGCGGTCAGAGGATCGGTTCGGGACGGTAGCGGGCCGCCTCGGGGTGCTCGGCCACGACGGCCTCCACCTGGCGCACGAACGCCGCCACCTGGTGGGCCGCGGTGCCGACGAACCCCGCCCGGTCGGACAGCACGGCGTCGAGGGTGGCGCGGTCGAGGCCCAGGCGCTCGTCGGCCGCCAGCCGCTCGACGAGGTCGTTCCCGGCCTGACCCTCCCGCAGCGCGAGGGCGACCGCCACCGCGTGGGACTTGATGACCTCGTGGGCCTCCTCCCGCCCCACCCCCCGGCGCACGGCGGCCATGAGCACCTTGGTGGTGGCGAGGAAGGGCAGGTAGCGCTCGACCTCGCGCTCGATCACCGCCGGGTAGGCGCCGAAGGTGTCGAGCACCGACACGAACGTCTCGAACAGGCCGTCGGTGGCCAGGAAGGCGCCGGGCAGCGCGACCCGCCGCACCACGGAGCACGAGACGTCGCCCTCGTTCCACTGGTCACCGGCCAGCTCGGAGGTCATCGACAGGTAGCCGCGCACCACGACGGCGAGGCCGTTGACCCGCTCGGCGAACCGGGTGTTCATCTTGTGCGGCATGGCCGAGCTGCCGACCTGGCCCGGCGCGAAGCCCTCGGTCACCAGCTCGTGCCCGGCCATGAGCCGGATGCTGGTGGCGAGGCTGGACGGCCCCGCCGTCGCCTGGACGAGCGCGGCGACGACGTCGAAGTCGAGCGACCGGGGGTAGACCTGGCCGACGTTGGTGAGGGCCCCGCCGAAGCCGAGGTGGCGGAGCACGGCCGCCTCCAGCCGGTCGACGGCCTCGGGGTCGCCGAGCAGGTCGAGCTGGTCCTGCTGGGTGCCGACCGGGCCCTTGATGCCCCGCAGCGGGTAGCGGGCCAGCAGGTCGCCCACCCGATGGTAGGCCTGGAGCAGCTCCTCGCCGGCGTTGGCGAACCGCTTGCCGAGCGTCGTGGCCTGGGCGGCGACGTTGTGGCTGCGGCCGGCCATGACCAGGGTGTCGTACTCGGCGGCCCGCCCGGCCAGGCGGGCGAGGGCCGCCACCATGCGGTCGCGCACCAGCTCCAGGGCCAGGCGGACCTGGAGCTGCTCGACGTTCTCGGTGAGGTCGCGGGACGTCATGCCCTTGTGGGCGTGCTCGTGCCCCGCCAGCGCCGAGAACTCCTCGATGCGGGCCTTCACGTCGTGGCGGTTGATCCGCTCACGGGCCTCGATCGACCCGAGGTCGACGCTGTCGACGACGGCCCGGTAGTCGTCGATGGCCTCGGCCGGGATGTCGACGCCCAGCTCGCGCTGCGCGGCCATGACCGCCACCCACAGCTCGCGCTCGAGCCGGACCTTGCGCTCGGGGCTCCACAGCTCGACCATCGGCTCGCTCGCGTAGCGGGCGGCGAGGACGTCGGGCAGCAGCGGCTTCATCCCCCCATTGTGGCGACCCGCGACGGGGACGGGCGGGTTCGGGCGTTATGATAACGGCATGACACCCCGCCAGGTCCGCGAGCTGACCGGGCTGACGCAGGCCGACCTGGCCGCGCTCCTCGGCGTCACCCAGCCGGCCGTTGCCGCCTGGGAGGCGGGCCGGCGGGCGCCGACCGGGCGGTCGGCCGCGCTGCTCGACCGCATCGCGGCCGCGCGGCGGGGGCCCACCCGGCGGTACGGCGAGTTCCGGGGTCGTCCCATCGAGCTGCCCGAGTCCGGCTGGACGCCGGTCGTCACCGCCGACCGGGAGGTCACCCTGCCCGGACGCCTCGACTGGTCGCCCCGCCGGGGCCGCAGGGATCTGCGCGACCGCGCCCAACGGGCCGGTGCGTATGCGCAGGTGCTCGACGAGGGCACCCCCACCGACATCCGCATCTGGATCGACCCGCGTGAGCTGGCCGACCTCTGGCCCGACGTCCCGGTGGCGCGCCACCTGCGTGGCCCGGTCGCCGAGATGGTCGCCGCGCTGCGGTGAACCCACAGGGCCTGACGCGGGCCCAACGCCGCGTCGCCAGGCTCGTGCTCCAGGTCGCCGGCCCTGCGGGGTTCCACCTCGCCGGCGGTGCCGCACTGGTGGCCTGCCGCCTGTCGGACCGACCGACACGCGACATCGACGCCTTCACGGCCGGAGACGTCGACGTCGGGGCCGTGGGCGACGCGGTGGCCGCCGCCCTCCGGCGCGCGGGCGACGACGTGGTCGTGAACCGCCGCTCGTCGAGCTTCGTGTCGATGACGGTCACGCCCGGCGGGGCGCGCCGCGGCCGGCTCGAGGTCGACCTCGGCCGCGATGCCATCGCCTGGCCGACCGTCACGACGGCGCTGGGACCGACGCTGTCCCCCCGCGAGCTGGCGGCCAACAAGGTGCTGGCGCTGTTCGGGCGTGTCCAGCCGCGTGATCTGGCCGACCTTCAGGCCCTGGCACAGCGGCATGACCTGCCCGCCATGCTGGCCGATGCCACGTCCAAGGACACCGGGTTCGACCGCCGGGTGCTGGCCGAGATGGTCCGCCTGGTGGTGGCCCGCCCGGACCCTGAGTGGCCGGTCGCGGCCGACGTCGACCGGCTGCGGCGGTTCGGCACCGCCCTGGCCACCGCGCTGGAGCGCGGCGACGCGCTCGACGACCTCACGTAGCTCGCCGGCCGCTCGCGGGCCGTCCGGGCTGGCGGTCAGCCCGGCTTCGGCACCATCTCCTCGCGGTGGCGGGCCAGCTCGGCGGCCAACCCGGGATCGTCGATGGCCAGCATCTGCACCGCCAGCAGGGCGGCGTTCATCGCCCCGTCGACGGCCACCGTCGCCACCGGGATGCCCTTGGGCATCTGCACGGTCGAGTAGAGGGCGTCGACCCCGTTGAGCGCACCGCCGGAGAGGGGCACGCCGACGACGGGCAGGGTCGTGTGCGCGGCGACGACGCCGGCCAGGTGGGCGGCCATGCCGGCGCCACAGATGACCGCCGCGTAGCCGTCGTCCCGCGCGGACGACGCGAACCCGGCGACGGCCGCGGGCGTGCGGTGGGCCGACATCACCCGGACGTCGGCCTCGACGCCGAAGCGGGCCAGCGTCTCGGCGGCGGGCGCCATCTTGTCCCTGTCGTTGGGCGATCCCATCAGGACCGCCACCTTCCTGGTGGTCATCGGTGCGCAGCCTCCCGGGCGATGTCGGTGCGGTAGTGCCGGCCCGGCCAGGCGATGTGCCCCGCGGCGCGGTAGGCGAGGTCGCGGGCGGCGGCGATGGTGGGCCCCGCGCCGGTGACGGAGACGACCCGGCCACCGGCGGTCACGAGATCGCCGGGCCCCCCGCCCGGGTCGGCGGCCACACCGGCGTAGAACATCGTGGCGCCCTCGGCCCGGGCCTCGGCGAGCCCGGCGATCGGGTCGCCGGTGCGCGGGGCGACCGGGTAGCCCTCGGTGGAGAGCACGACCGTCACGCAGGCGCCGCCGTCGAACGCGGGGGCCGGCGCCAGCGTCAGGTCGCCCGCCGCCGCGGCGGCCAGGAGCCCCGCCAGGTCGGTGGTCAGCCTCGGGAGCACCACCTGGGCCTCGGGGTCGCCGAAGCGGACGTTGTACTCGACGAGCCTCGGTCCCTCGGGCGTGAGCATCAGCCCGGCGTAGAGCACCCCGCGGTAGTCGATGCCCCGGCGTCGCAACTCGGCCAGGGTGGGCGCGACGAACCGGTCCATCACGTCCCCGACCAGGGCATCGTCGACCCCGGGGACCGGCGAGTAGGCGCCCATGCCGCCGGTGTTGGGCCCGGCGTCGCCGTCGCCGATGCGCTTGAAGTCCTGGGCCGGGGCCAGCGCGACGGCCCGGGTGCCGTCGCACACGGCCAGCAGCGACAGCTCGGGGCCGGCCATCCCCTCCTCCACCACCACGGTGCGGCCCGCGTCGCCGAAGCTGGCACCGGACAGCTTGGCCCGGACGTCGGCGATCGCCTCGTCGAGCGAGCGGGTGACGAGCACGCCCTTGCCGGCCGCGAGCCCGTCGGTCTTGGTGACCCACGGGCCGGGCAGCGTGCGGAGGAAGGCGATCGCCGGCTCGGGATCGGCGAAGGCGGCATAGCGGGCGGTCGGCACGCCCGCCGCCTCGACCACCTCCTTCATCCAGGCCTTCGAGCCCTCCAGCCGGGCGCCGTCGGCCCCGGGGCCGAACACCAGCCGGCCCGCGGCCCGCAGCTCGTCGGCCAGCCCCGCGACCAGTGGCGCCTCGGGCCCGACCACGTGCAGGTCGGCGTCGACCGCAGCGGGCGGGGTGGTCACCGAGCCCGGGATGCCCGGGTTGCCGGGCGTCACGACCACCTCGGCGGTGCGGCCCAGCACGTGCGCGAGGACGTGCTCCCGGGCTCCCGATCCGACGACGCAGACGCGCATGACGAGCGATCCCCCGGGTGCTCGCCCTACGCGGCGCGCTGCACGTACTGGTCGCGGCCCGGGCCCACGCCGACCAGCCGGATGGGGACACCCACCTGGTCCTCGAGGAAGGCGATGTAGTCGCGGGCAGCGGCGGGCAGGGCGTGCGGCTCGGTCACCTCGGACAGGTCGGTGGTCCAGCCCGGCAGCTCCTCGTACACGGGCGTGACCCGGTGGAGCAGCGACTGGTCGTCGGGGAACCGCTCGATCCGCTTGCCGCCGGCCTCGTAGGCAACGCACACCTTGACCGTGTCGAACGCGTCGAGCACGTCGAGCTTGGTGATCGACAGCTCGGACAGCGAGTTGAGCCGCACGGCGTGGCGCAGCATCACGGCGTCGAACCAGCCCGCCCGGCGCCGCCGGCCGGTGTTGGTCCCGTACTCGTGGCCCCGGTCGACCAGGGCGTCACCGACGTCGTCGAACAGCTCGGTCGGGAACGGCCCGGCGCCCACGCGGGTGATGTACGCCTTGGCGATCCCGACCACCCGGTCGATGTAGCGGGGCCCGACACCCGCCCCCGTGCAGGCGCCGCCCGCCACCGGGTTGGACGACGTCACGAAGGGATACGTGCCGTGGTCGAGGTCGAGGAAGGTGGCCTGGGCGCCCTCGAACAGCACGTGCTGACCGACCTCCAGCGCCTCGTGGACCAGGTTCACCGTGTCGGCGACGTAGGGCTCGATGCGGGGCGCCAGCTCGCCGAGGTAGAGATCGGCGATCTCGTCGGCGGAGGGGGCGAGCTGGTTGTACACCTTGGCCAGGAGCTGGCCCTTCTCCTTCAGCACGAGCTCGAGCTTCTGGCGGAAGATCTTGGGGTCGTAGAGGTCCTGCACCCGGAGGCCGACCCGGGCCGCCTTGTCGGCGTAGCTGGGGCCGATGCCCCGCTTGGTGGTGCCGAGCTTGTTCTTGCCCAGGTGGCGTTCGGACACGCGGTCCATGAGCTGGTGGTAGGGCAGGATCAGGTGGGCGCTGGACGACACCTTGAGCCGGGCGCAGCTCCGGCCGCGGCGCTCGAGCATGTCGACCTCGTCGAGCAGCACCTGCGGGTCGACCACCACGCCGTTGCCGATGACCGGGGTGATGTGGTCGTACAGCACGCCCGACGGGATGAGCTGGAGCGCGAACGTCTCGCCGTCGACCACGAGGGTGTGGCCGGCGTTGTGGCCGCCCTGGTAGCGGACGACGAGGTGCATCTCCTTGGCGAAGAGGTCGGTGAACTTGCCCTTGCCCTCGTCGCCCCACTGGGTTCCGACCACGATGGTCGCCGGCACGTCGTGCTCCTGCTCGCTGCGTCTTCGCCCCCGCCGAGGCGCCGCCGTACGGCGCGCCACGCGCCCGGGACCCGGACGGAGGGACGAAGCAGGTTAGCGCGCCGGGCGCCTGTT
>DASSGC010000284.1:0-2934 GCA_035693765.1 Acidimicrobiales bacterium | reverse complement strand
GCTCGGGCGGCGGCCGGGTAGTCGAAGTCGACGCGCACGGCGCCGTCGAGGGGTGCGACGTAGTCGATGTCGGTCATGGCTCTCCGGTCATCCAAGGGTTCGGGGTTGTTCGGGGTTGTTCAGGGTGGTTCAAAGTTGCATGAAACACATGGAACGAGGCTAGTATGGCTGAATGAGCACAAGTAGTGCGGATGTCACACGACTGGATGCGTACGAGCCCACCCTGCTTCCGGTGCACGAGCTGCTCACGCAGCTGGCCGATCGCGTGGACGCCGCCGTCACGGCCTTCCACGACGGCGCGGGCGGCCATGGCGGGGGATCGGATGCCGGGGCGGGCGACCCGCTCCGCGGCGTCCGGGACGAGTCCGACTACCTCGCCGGGTGGGTCACGTCGGTGGCCGCCGCCTTCCGGGCGGCGGGCGGCGATCCCGACGGCGACGGCGTCTGGACGGCACCCGACGCCGCGCTGGCGGGCCTCCTGCTGTCGCCGGTGCTGGCCGAGGAGCGGGCCGCGGTCGCCGCCGAGCTCGGCACGCTGGCCGAACGGGCGCGGGCGGGCGAGCTCGACCTGACGCCCGCCGAGCTGGCCGCCGTCGTCGAACGGGCGCGCCGGCTGGTCGACGGCGCCCCCGACCCTGCGGCCGCGGCCGAGCTGCTGCTGACGCCCCTGGGTGCGGGCGACCTCGACGTCGCCGTCAGCGTGCTGGAGCACGGCGCCGGCGATGCCACCGGTGTCGAGCATCCGGCCGTGGCGGCCCTCCGCAACCTGGGCCACGTGGTGAGCCTGGGGCTGGAGTCGCAGCCCGAGCGGGCGGCCCGCTGGGCCGACGAGGTCGTCGACCGCCGCGCCCGCGGGCCGTTCGACCGGGCGGCCGGCGCGGCGGTGGAGGGCCTGGCGGTCATGGCCGGTGGCAACGCGGCGGGCACCTCCGCGTTCGCCGCGGCGCTGTACGGGCAGCTCGTGACCCGGACGGGCACCACGCCGGCGGACGGCCTGACGGCCCGGCTCTACGGCGTCACCGCGCCCGGGGCGCCGATCATGTTCACCGCCGGCCATCGGGGCGCGGACGGCCGGTTCGACCAGCCGGAGCTGGCCCACGCCCTGGTCGACGACCTGAGCGCCGGCGGCGGCGCCGGGCTGTGGCGCGCGATGGGTCACGCCGCGCCCGACGACATGGCGGCGACCTCCCGCGACGTGCTCGTCGCCTCGGTCGACCCGTCGCTGCCCGTGGGGGACCGCCGGCGGCTCGCCTACCGGCTGGCGGGGCTGTACCTCGACCAGCCCGGCCCGCTCGGCGGCGACCTCCCGCCCTACCCGCCGGAGGTGACGTCCGGGTTCGCCGCGGCCACCCGGCCGCTGATGGAGGGCTGGTCGGGCCGGGGAAGCCGGGTGATCGACCTCGACCCCGGCGGTGGGGGCGACCGGGTGGGCGACGCCAGGCTGTGGGACGCCGTGCGGCGCTACGGCGAGGTGCCCGGTGGCAGCGGCGGTCTGGCCCGGGCGCTCGGCGGCGTGACCGACCACGTCCTGTCCGACGCCCTGGCCGCGGGCACCGGGCCCGGATCGGTACCCGGCACCGCCACCTACCCGCTCGATCCGAACCGGCTGGCCGACCTCGAGGAGGTCTACACCGAGGTGTCGTCGACCGTGGCCAACGAGCGGTTCCGGTCGGTCGTCGACGCCCTCGAGGACGGTGGCGGCGCGCCGACCGACGCCGCCTTCTCCATCGGCGGGGGGATGGTGGGCGAGATCCCCGGGGGCTCGACGGCGGCGGGTCTCGTGGACGCGGCGCGGACGTTCGACGAGACGCGTGAGGTGTCCGGCGGCGGCGACCCCACCGTCGGCGTGGAGGCCCAGCTCGTCTACCGGCTCGTCGTCCTCGACGTGCAGGCACGGCCCGACCTCGTGACGCCGGAGCTCGCGGCCGAGCTGCTCGACTCGGCCCGCACCGGAGGCAGGCTGGGCATCTACGACCTGCTGCGCAACACCGAAGGGCGCTATCCGCCCACGGACGCCAACGGCGGCGAGGCGCTCACGCGGCTGCGCGACCTCGTGCTCACCCAACTCGACCGCACGGGCATGGGCACCGCCGTCGCCCTCGGCGAGGCGGCCGACCTGGGCGAGGGGGCCGACGATGCGCCTTCGTGACCTGTGCCCGCACGGCGTCGCGGTCGCTCTGGTCGCCACGCTCGTCGTGGGCTGCGCCGACGCCACCGACCGGGCCCCGATCTGCGACCGCCGGCAACTGGCGACCGGCGAGGCCTACCAGGACTCACCGGGCCTGGCGGTCGCGGTGTCCCGCGGGGTCGAGCCCGGCCACCCGGGGCTGAGCCCGCTGATCGACGCCGTCGCCGAGTTCCAGGTGGAGCACCCGACCATGGCGCGCAGCCAGCCCGAGCCGGGCAGGCCGCCGCGGTGGGGCCTCAGCTACGTGATCGTCCTCGTGGCCCTGGCCGAGCATCCCGAGGCGGCGACCCCGGCGATGATCGGGCATCTCGTCGACAGCGCCGAGTACGAGGGCATGCGGGGCGTCGTGCGGTTGGTGGAGGACGATCGCGAGCATCCCGCCGACGCGTTCGGCGGCCGCGCCTTGGAGACGCTGCGGTCGGAGTACGCGGCGGCGAACCGCGCCATCCTGGCGTCGGGGGTCGAGACGTGGATGTGCGCCGATGGTCGCTGGTAGCGCGGCCGCCGGGCGTCACAGGGGCGCCACGTCGACCGACACCGTGAGCTCCTGGTCGCCCGGCGGGCCGAACACGACGCCCCGCACGGGCACCACGTCCGTGTAGTCGCGCCCCCAGCCGACCGTCACGTGCCGGTCGGGCTGCACGAGCCCGTTGGTCGGGTCGAGGTCGTCCCAGCCGTCGCCGGGGACGTACAGCGCCACCCAGGCATGGGATGCGTCGGCGCCGGTAGCGTCATGCCGTGCAGCG
>DASSGC010000283.1:0-4469 GCA_035693765.1 Acidimicrobiales bacterium | reverse complement strand
CCCCGGCGCCGGCCCCGACGTGACCGCGGCCGGGGGGACCGGCGCCGGCCGGGGGACCACCGGCGACGTCGCCCGGGTGCGGTACCGCACCGTCCACGGCTACCGGCGGGCGTACCGGATGGCCGGCCGGGGCCCCGCGGTGCTGCTGCTGCACGGCATCGGGGACAGCTCGGTGAGCTGGCTCCCTGTCATGGACGACCTGGCCCGCGACCACACGGTGATCGCCCCGGACCTGCTCGGCCACGGCGAGTCCGACAAGCCCCGGGCCGACTACGCGGTGGCGGCCTACGCCAACGGCATGCGCGACCTGCTCGACATCCTCGGCGTCGAGCGGGCGACGATCGTCGGCCACTCGCTGGGTGGCGGCGTCGCCGCCCAGATGTCCTACCAGTTCCCGGAGCGGTGCGAGCGCCTGGTGCTGGTGGCCAGCGGGGGAGCGGGCCGGGACGTGACGCCGTTGCTCCGCCTGGCGGCCGCCCCCCTGGCCGAGGTGTTCCTGGCGCCGCTGCGGTGGCCGGGCGTCCAGCCCGGGATGCGACTGGCGCTCGACGTGCTGGGCCGCCTGGGCCACGATCTGGGGCGTGACCGGGACCACGTGGCCCGGATCGTCGGCGCGTTGCCCGACGGCCGAGCGCAGGTCGCCTTCACGCGGACGCTGCGGTCGGTGGTCGACTGGCGGGGCCAGGTCGTCACCCTGCTCGACCGCTGCTACCTGGCCGAGTCGGTGCCGACGCTGCTGGTGTGGGGCGAGCGCGACGGGGTGATCCCCGTCGCCCACGCCCGGCGGGCGCACGCGGCGATGTCGGGCAGCCGGCTGGAGGTGTTCCCCGGCGCGGGGCACTTCCCCCACCACGCCGACCCGGCGCGGTTCGCCGCGCTGCTGGCGGAGTTCATGGCCACCACCGAGCCCGCGACCTACGACCCCGACCGCTGGCGCGACCTGCTGCGCCGGGGCCCGGCCGCCGGGCCCGCCGAGCGCCCGGGCGGCGAGGCGGCGACGCCGGCGGCGTGACCCGCCAGCGTCGCCGGCCGCGGCCGGTCACGTGCCCGGCGGGGAGCCGGCCAGATCCGCCGCCGGAACGGTCGGGCGAGCGCGGAGCGACGTTGGAAGCGGGAAACGTCAGCCGCCACCGGCATCTCGGTTGACCCACGGGTCAAGGTGCCCGGTAGCCTGGGCGGATGACCGATACGGCGCCCAGCGACGCTCATCGCTTCGAGTCCGTCCCGGCCGTGCGCGAGTCGCTCGCCAAGGTCGACTACCTCGCCGACGAGGGCATCGCCGGGGTCGTCTACCTCGCCGACCGGCTGGGCAAGCCGGTCCTGGTCGAGGGGCCCGCCGGCACCGGCAAGACGCAGCTCGCCAAGTCGGTGGCCGAGATCAGCGGCGCCCGCCTCATCCGCCTGCAGTGCTACGAGGGGCTCGACGAGTCCAAGGCGCTGTACGAGTGGAACTACAAGAAGCAGCTCCTCCGCATCCAGGCCGAGCGCAACGACGGCGCCACGTGGGAGGACGTCGAGGACGACATCTTCTCCGACGACTTCCTGCTCACCCGGCCCCTGCTCGAGGCCATCCGGGCCGAGGAGCCGGTGGTGCTGCTCATCGACGAGGTCGACCGGGTCGAGGTCGAGACCGAAGCGCTGCTGCTGGAGATCCTGTCCGACTACCAGGTCTCCATCCCCGAGCTGGGCACCGTCACGGCCCGGCAGGTCCCGCTGGTGTTCCTCACCTCCAACAACACCCGCGAGCTGTCCGAGGCGCTGAAGCGGCGCTGCCTCTTCCTCCACGTCGACTACCCGGACCTGGAGCGCGAGCGCGAGATCGTGCTGGCCAAGGTGCCCGGCATCACCGAGAGCCTGGCCGACCAGGTGGCCCGCATCGTGCGGTCGATCCGCCAGCTCGAGCTGAAGAAGGCGCCGTCGGTGTCGGAGACCCTCGACTGGGCCCGCACGCTGCTGCTGCTGGGGGTCGAGCAGGTCGACGCCGCCACCGCGGTCGGCACCGCCAACATCCTGCTCAAGTACCAGAGCGACATCACCAAGGCGACCAAGGAGCTGGAGCAGGACTCGTCGCTCGGGGGCGAGGCGACCGCCGGCGCCGGCGCCAAGCCCTGGCAGCGCAATGCCTGAGCCGGGCGATCCCGGCGAGCCGGGCGTGACCCCGCCCACCAACGGCCGGTCCGATCCGGCCATCACCGCAGGCCGCCACCGCGAGCACGCGGGCGCCGGTGCGGCGGGCGGCACCGAGGGCCGCCGGGCCGCAGGGCCGGGCGCGCCGGGCGCGCCGGCCGGCACCCGGACCGTGGACGCCGCCGCCCAACGCCTCACCGAGCTGGGGTCGGGCATCGCCCTCACCGAGCTGCTGTCGGGGTTCATCGTCGAGCTGCGGACCGCGGGGCTGCCGGTGAGCCTCACCGAGAACCTCGACGCCATGGCCGCCATCCAGCACATCCCGCTCGACGACCGCGATGCGTTCAAGTACGCCCTCGGTGCCACGCTCGTGAAGAACGCGGCGCACTGGCGGGTGTTCGAGACCGTGTTCGAGGTCTACTTCTCGCTGCGGGGACGCGAGTTCGCGCTCACCGAGGAGCAGGCCCAGGCGATGGCCGACCTCGACGAGATGCTCGGCGAGATGCAGGAGCAGCAGGGCGACCAGTCCGGCGGCGGCGGCACGGGCGACTCGATGACGCCCGAAGAGCTGGCCGAGATGCTGTTCAAGGCCCTCTCGCAGAACAACGAGGCCATGCTCCGGGCCCTGGCCCGCCAGGCCGTGCGCCGCTACGCCGGCATGGAGCCGGGCCGCCCCGTCGGCGGCACCTACTACCTGTACCGCACGCTGCGGAACCTCGACATCGACGGCGTGCTCGACAAGCTCATGCAGCAGGCCCGCGAGCAGGCGCCCGAGCTCACCCCGCTGGAGGAGCGCCTGGAGCGCGACGAGTACGAGTCCCGGGCCGAGCGGCTCCGCAAGGAGATCGAGGCGGAGATCCGGCGGCGGCTGGTGGCCGACCGCGGCGTCGAGGCCATGGCCCGGACGCTGCGCAAGCCGCTGCCCGAGGACGTCGACTTCATGCACGCGAGCCGCGAGGAGATGGCGTCGCTGCGCAAGGCCATCTACCCGCTGACCCGCAAGCTGGCGGTGCGGCTGGCGCGCAAGCGCCGCCACGGGCGCAAGGGCCCGCTGGACTTCCGCTCCACGGTGCGGCACTCGCTCTCGACCGGCGGCGTGCCCATCGAGCCGCGGTTCCGCTACCCGCGGCCGTCGAAGCCCGAGATCTTCGTGGTGGCCGACATCTCCGGCTCGGTGGCGGCGTTCGCCCGCTTCACGCTGCACCTGGTCTACGCCATCTCGAACCAGTTCTCGAAGGTGCGGGCCTTCGTGTTCATCGACGGCATCGACGAGGTCACCCGCCTGTTCGAGGGCACCGAGGACATCGGCGAGGCGGTCCACCGGGTGAACACCGAGGCCGACGTCATCTGGGTCGACGGGCACAGCGACTACGGGCACGCCTTCGAGGTGTTCTGGCAGCGCTACGGCAAGGACGTCGGTCCGAAGACGACCGTGCTGCTGCTGGGCGACGCGCGCAACAACTACCACGCCACCCAGTCGTGGGTGGTCCGGGAGATGCAGCACCGGGCCCGCCACGTCTACTGGCTCAACCCGGAGCCCCGCAGCTACTGGGACACCGGCGACTCGATCATCGGCGAGTACACGACGCACTGCGACGGCGTGTTCGAGTGCCGCAACCTGCGCCAGCTCGAGCGCTTCGTCGACCACCTCGTGTAGACGGCCACCTCGTGTAGACGACCATGTCGTGTAGACGGCCACGTCGTGTAGACGACCATCTCGTGTAGACGACCGGCCGGCGGGTCCGGCCACCGTTGCGCGCCCGTGACCTGCGCCGCAAGCCGGCTGCAAGCGCCCGTCGAGCAGCCGGGTGCAGGGTGGTGGCATGAACGGGGCGGTGGTGCGGCGGTCCGGGCGGCGACCCGGGCGAACGGCGGGAGCGCCGATCCCGCCGGCGGGCCCGCGGCCGGGCGGCCCCCGTGCCCGCCACGTGACCGTCGTGCAGAGCGACATCGTGGCCTCGACCCGCCTGGTGGCCGCCGCCGGACCGGCCTACCCCGACCTGCTGCTGCGGCATCGGGCGCTCATCGCCCGTGCGGTGGCCCGCTGGGGTGGACGCTTCCTGGCCCACGCCGGTGACGGCACGCTGGCCGTCTTCGACCGCCCGGCCGGTGCGCTGGCCGCCTCGGTCGAGGCCCAGCAGGCCCTCGGCGCCGCGCCGTGGCCCGACGGCCTGGCGGTCCGGGTGCGGATGGGTGTCCACAGCGGCGAGGTCTACGAGGTGGGGGGCGAGCCGGTGGGCCTGACGCTCAACCACGGCGCCCGCATCATGGGCGCGGCCCGCGCCGGCCAGGTGGTGCTGACCGACGCCGTGGTCGACGCGCTCGGCGGCCTGCCCGCGTCG
>DASSGC010000282.1:0-19107 GCA_035693765.1 Acidimicrobiales bacterium | reverse complement strand
GCCCCGGCGAGGCCCTGTCTGTCAGGGTGAGGTTGAAGTCGGCGTCGACCTTTGGTAGTCCGCGCACGCGGCCCGCGGGCGCGGACGGCGGTTGAGTTCGGCAACCGGAGCCGATGTCTTCGTCGTCGAGCCGCTGCTGGAACTCGCCGGTCCCATGGGCCGAGTCGCCGTAGACCTTGGCGTCATCGCCGCGGTCGTCGTCGCCGCGGTCGTGGTCGCCGCGGTCGTGGTCGCCGAGGAGATCATCGATGAGCTCTTCGGCGACCGAGGCGTCGCCGGCGTTGCCAGGCGTGACGATCGTGTCGGTGATGATCTCGCTGTCAGGATCGACCGCCACGTGGCCCTTGTAGCCATCGAAGCCTCGAGCCTGGGTCTTGTGCCCGTGACGCGCATCGGGGTCGACGGTGGAGATCACCCGGTCCGTGGCGACACGCCGAGCGATGTGGAACCGTCCGTCCTCGCCTTCTTCGAGGTCTTGGCCCAACACCGTGGCCAACAGCTCCCCTGCCAGGGTGACCTCCACGTCGAGTTCCCGGCCATCGAGCACGCCGAGACACGCGAACCCATCAGCGGCGAGCTCGCCGACGAGCTGCTCGCGGGCGGCGGGGTCATCCCAGTCGCAGACCGGCTTGCCGCCCGAGCGGTAGTCATCATCACGGCTGAGCACACCCCGCAGCTCGGCTACCAGCTCGGCGTCGCCAGCCGCGAGGAGCTGGCGGATCGCCGAGCGGATCATCGTCACGGTGCTCGCGGTGCAGCACCGCCCAGATCGAGTCGTCCTTCACCCGCTCACGCTTGACCCCAGCGCTCATCGGGTCGAGGATGGATGGGCATTATGTCAGGCCAAGGCCCTTCAGGCGGTCCACCATGATGTGGCATGCGGCTGATGCCACATCGGACTGACTAGCGACAGCGGGGGATACCTGGCGCCACATCAAGGGGGTAGGCGCCATGCGTAGAGCGCTGTTCAGCGTGATCGCCGGTCTCGCGCTCATCGTCGGCTCGACATCGGCCGGCGCGAGCGATCCCGACCGCCAGGTCTCTCACGGCTCGGAGGTGGGGCCGGATGACGGGGCGGCGAAGAACCACCTCGACGGTCACGGCCAACACGGCCCGAGCACCGGCCACCTGCCGGGGTCGTCGGAGAACGTCGAGCTGCTGGGGGCCCTGAGGCTCACCTCGTTCGAGGGCGACATCTCCGACGTGTCGGCGCTCCAGACCGCGGACGGTCGGTGGTTCGCCTATCTCGGCGACTGGGGCGCGCACTGTCCCACTGGGGGCGTCCACGTGGTCGACATCACCGACCCGGCGCACCCGGTGCGTGCCGGGTTCTTGAACAGCGGCGGGTTCGGCTATGTCACCGAGGGGGTCCATGCGCTCCACGTCGAGACCAGCGTGTTCGCCGGCGACATCCTCGTGATCAGCAACGAGTGGTGCGACGTCAGCGGCAATCCCAAGAACATGCCGGGCGGCATCACGATCTGGGACATCACGGAGCCAACGGAGCCGAAGCAGCTCGTTCGCGCGGTCGGGGACTTCGACGTCCACGGAGATCGCGCCAACGAGGCCCACAGCGCCATCGCCTGGGACGCCGGTGATCGCGCCTACGTGGCGGCGATCGACAACGAGGAGCTCGAGGACGTCGACTTGTTCGACATCACCGACCCGCGGAACCCGGTGCTCCTGGCGGAGACGCGGCTGCCGGGCGTGCACGTCGACGGCTACGGCCAGGAGAAGACCTCGCATGACTTCGACGTGCTGCAGTTCCCCGATGGGTCCTGGCATCTCATGGTGTCGGACTGGGACGCCGGCTGGATCGACGTCGACGTGACCGATCCGTCGAACCCCGCGATCGTGGGCGACTTCGACTACGCCGAGTGCGACCAGGTGGTCACCGCGTGCCCGCCCGAGGGCAACGCCCACCAGGGCGAATGGAACTCCGACGGGAGCCTGTTCGTCGGGACCGACGAGGACTTCAGCCCGTTCCGGGTGCCTGTGACGGTGCTCGATGGGCCGCTCGCCGGGCAGCAGGTAGATGCCGGTGAGTTCAGCTGGACCAAGCAGGTGGCCAGCTTCCCGGACGAGATGGTGAACGGCCCGACGGTGTTCGGCGGCTATGGGTGTCCGGGCGATCCCGTGCCCGACCCGTCGCTGCTGGGCAGGCTGGGTGCCGACGAGGAGGCCATCGTCGTCTTCCAGCGGGGGCCGGTGAACGACCCGAACAACCCGCTCGGCGCCTGCTTCTTCTCCGACAAGGTGCGAGCCGGCGAGGAGGCCGGCTACGACGTGGTGCTGGTCGCCAACCACCACGCCGGCGCCCAGGGCGGGGAGACGCCCGCCGCGTTCCTCTGCGGCAGCCAGGGCAGCCCCGTGCTGGGCATGGCCGCTGGTCTGTGCATCGGTCACGAGTTCATGCACGAGGCCTTTGGGCGGACGCCGGACTACACGCTGCCTTACCCGCTGGATGATCCCGGCGACTTGGAGCCGAATCCCGGCGATCTCGGGCCGAGGATCCAGGCCGAGTCGGAGTTCGACGGCTGGGGCTACGCGCGAGTCGTCGACACCTCCAGCCCCAGCGCACCGACCGAAGTCGGCCAGATCACGGTCCCCGAGACGGCGGACCCGGCGTTCACCTCTGGCTTCGGCGACCTGACGGTGCACGAGGTCGAGATGCCGAGGGGCGACCCCAACGAGGGCGGCCCGGCACCGGACGATGATCGGCTGGCGTACTTCTCCTGGTACGCGGGCGGGTTCCGGGTCGTCGACATCACCGACCCGGCCAACCCCACCGAGGCCGGCCACTACATCGACCCCAACGGCAACAACTTCTGGGGCGTGGCGCTGGCCGAGGACCAAAACGGCGACCGGATCGTCCTGGCCAGCGACCGGGACTTCGGCCTGTTCATCTTCCGGTACACAGGCCCACTGCCCTAGGCGGGGCGGGCCACACAACGCCGGGGGGCCGGGGAGGCCGGCCCCCCGCCACATGGAGAGGAGTGCGAGCATGGTGCGTCTGTTGCGGCTGGTGATACCAGCCATGTTCGCCGTGTCGGCGGTCGCCATCGCGCCCCCGGCCTCGGCGGACCACAACGCCGACGAGCACAGCGACAACATGTCGCTGGTGTCCGCCACACCGAACGCCACCGGTGCGGTCAACTCGGACCTGGCGTTCTGGGGTGACCGCGCCTACGCCGGCAACTACGACGGGTTCCGGATCTTCGACATCTCCGATCCGGCGAGCCCCGAGCTGCTCACCGACTTCCGGTGCTTCGGACCCCAGAACGATCCGGTCGTGTGGGAGAACAGGCTGCTGTTCCTGACGATCGATCGGACGCTGGCCGGGCCGGACTGCGGCTCGCCGGCCGTGGCCCACGACGACCCCAACGGCTGGGAGGGGGTGCGGATCTTCGACGTGAGCAACCCCAGGAGCCCGAAGTTCATCAAGGCCGTCTACACCGACTGCGGTGCGCACACCATTACGGCGTTCCCGAAGAACCCTGCTCACCTCATGCTGTACGTGTCGTCGTACCCGCTGCGCCCCGGCCCGACCTGCGGCCAGGTCAGGGGACCCGAGGCCGGCCGGGATCCGCTGCATGGCGTGATCCAGGTCATCGACGTGCCGGTGAACAACCCCAAGGCGGCCAAGGAGGTCGCCGAGCCGCCGGTCGTGTACCCCGGTGATCCGGACAACCAGTTCGTGTGGGCCGAGCACGGGCTGCCTGGCCCTCCGGCCTTCGAGCCCGCGGCCAGGGCATGCCACGACATCGCCGTGTTCGTCGAACTGGGTCTGGCGGCCGGTGCCTGCGCCGAACAGGGCCAGCTGTGGCGCATCAAGCCCAACGGCATCCCCGACACGGCCAATCCCATCTGGACATTCGACGACCAGGTCGACGAGACCGGCACCACCGGCGACCCCGATGACCCCGGCGTCGTCGTGGACTTCTTCCACTCGGCCACGTTCAGCTGGGACGGCGAGGTGGTGAACTTCATCGACGAGTCGTTCGCCGATGTGGAGGGCCAGTGCCCGCCCACGACCCCCGCGGGAGCCCCGATCGGCGGCGACAGCGGGCGGATGTTCTTCCTGGACGCGGCCACCGGCGCCAAGTTGAGCCACTTCATGGCCGACCGCCCGGCCGAGAATGACTACTGCTCGGCGCACATGGGCCTACCGGTACCGACGACCGACGGCACCAGGCTGATCGTCAACGCCTGGTACCTCGGAGGCATCAACGTGGTCGACTTCACCGACCCGACCAACCCGGTCGAGGTGGCGTTCTACGACGCCGCTCCGCCCGGCCCCGCCGGTTCGGACAACTGGTCGGCGTACTGGTACGAAGGGCCGAAGCTCGGCGGGGACAGCCTCACCATCTACGCCACCGACGGTGTCCACGACCCCGCGGCCGTGCAGGCCGCCGGCCGAGGCTTCGACGTGTTCCGCGTCGACGGTCTGTCAACCGACGTCAGCTTCGACCACCTCAACCCGCAGACCCAGGAACAACTCATCGGCGGTTG
This sequence comes from Acidimicrobiales bacterium, assembly GCA_035693765.1. Lineage (GTDB taxonomy): Bacteria > Actinomycetota > Acidimicrobiia > Acidimicrobiales > VFJN01 > ZC4RG19. Next base: position 14,595 of record DASSGC010000282.1, on the reverse strand, counting down.
ACCGCTACCGCCTGATCCGACAGCGGCCGGGAGGCCCACCACGGTTGGCCTCCCGGCCACCGACCCGAGTTCGTCTCTGGCGTTGATCGGCAACTCCGATTTCGTGCTTGATCGCCCGAACCGAGGGCCGCCGGAGGAGGCCCTCCACGGCACAAGCCATCCACCGCGTCCGACGGGAGCGGGCGGAACGACCGGCCGCTCTGCCGTCGGCCATCCGACAGAGCAGGACCCGAAAAGGAGGGCCTTATGCGTCTACGCATCGGATCGTTCATGCTCGTCGCCGCGGCACTGACACTCCTCGTGGGTGTGTTGCCGGCATCGGCTGACCACGCGACGCGCCCGCACACCCCGAACATGCACGCCAAGGGCCACAGCCCCCACCCGGCCACGTTCCTTGGCGAGCCCGACGGGGTGCGCCACGTCAACTCGGACATCGCGTTCTGGGGCCGGACGGCGTACAACGGCAACTACGACGGCTTCCGGGTCATCGACATCTCCGACCCCGACAACCCGGTGGAGATCTCCCACCCCTCGTGCAACGGGGACCAGGGTGACATCGTCGTCTGGAACAACATCCTCGTCCGGGCCTGGAACTCGAAGAAGACCACGGCGCGTTTGTGCGACGGCCAGACCGTCCCCGCCGGCTTCGAAGGCGTCCACGTCTTCGACGTCACCGATCTCAGCGACCCTGCGCTGGTCGGCTCGGTCGTGCTGCCGTGTGGCTCGCACACGCTGACCACGGCCGGGGTGTCCGACGGGAACCTGATCGTCTACAGCAACAACTCGAGCAGCTCGGGCTGCGTCGACGGCACCCGACCGAACGACGACCCGGTCGGGGACTTCATGGACGTGATCGCCGTGCCGCTGGACAACCCCGCCGGCGCCGACCTCATCCATCGGGAGCCGCTCGCCGGTCCGACGACCAACGTGCGCACCGGGTGCCACGACGCCGGCGCGATCCTGGGCGACGTCAACAAGGTTGTCTGCGCCAGCGCCGACACGATCAACGTGTGGGACATCGGCGCCAACGCCACGCCCGGCGGGAGTCCGGAAGACCCCGCGCTCCTGTTCACGATCTTCGAACCCGGCGTCGGCGTGGCCGGTACCAATGGCCGCTGGCACTCCGCCGGCTTCACCTGGGACGGCGAGGTCATCGTCGCGGGCTGGGAGCCGGGTGGCGGCGCCGAACCCGAGTGCGAGGCCACCGACCCCGCCATCGACAAGAGCATGTTCTTCTACGACGCCACCACCGGCGCCAAGCTCGGCACGTGGGTCCTCCCCCGGCCGCAGAGCGCGACGGAGAACTGCACGATCCACAACTACAACATCGTGCCGCTCCGCAGCGGCCAGTACGTGGCCGTCAGCGGGAACTACCAGGCCGGCACCTGGGCCACCGACTTCACCGACCCGACCAACCCGGTCACCGTCGGCTGGTCCGACCCGCCGCCGCTCCCACCGGTGACCACCCCCGACGGGCAACAGGCCAACGAGCTCGGCGGCGCGTGGTCGTCGTACTGGTACAACAACTTCATCTACGAATCGGAGATCACCAAGGGAGTCGACATCTTCCGGCTCAGCGACCCGGCCACCGGAGGCGCCATCCGCCTGCCGCACCTCAACCCGCAGACCCAGGACACCAGCCTGCCCTAGCCATCCGAGTGGTCCATCGACCGCCGTCCGGGCCCAGAGCTGTCCTGGGTTCGGACGGCGGGCCGAGCCGATGTTGTCGGCGCTGGCCGCCGCTGCTGGGCCCCTCTGCCTACAACGACGGCCCTGCGGAGACGGTCGGTTGGACGATCCAGACGCCGGTGCGATGTCGCTCGCGTAGACGATGCCGGGCTCGGGATCGATCGCGACGGTCCACATCTCGGCCGGGGCCCGGAGCCAGCGGCTACTCGGCGCCGTCGAGTTGTGCCTCAACTTCACTCAGAAGCTGTCGCGACAGCCTGTCCGGCTAAACGACGGCTTCACCGACCGCAACCCGTTCGCATCGGGCATCGGGTTCCTGAATTCAACGCCGGCGTGACGCGTAACATCGTCGTCGGATGGACACTGGTGCTGCTCGCCGACGCCGGCGGGATCGCCGCCGCCGTGAAGAGCCGAGGACAAGGCGGGCGAGTACCCCGACCGCCTCTCGGGGGGTCAGCAGCAGCGGGTGGCCATCGTGCGGGCGCTGGCCATGCAGCCCGAGCTGCTGCTGCTCGACGAGGTCACGAGCGCGCTCGACCCCGAGCTGGTGGCCGAGGTGCTCGGGATCGTGCGGGAGCTGGCCGTCGAGGGGATGACCATGCTGCTCGCCACCCGCGAGATGTCCTTCGCTCGGGAGGTGGCCGACCGCTTGTGCTTCCTCGAAGCCGGGGCCATCCTCGAGCAGGGCCCTCCCGAGAAGATGTTCACCGACCCCGACAGTCCCCGGACCCGCCGCCTTTCTCAAGCGCATCATCGACAGCGGGCGGCTGTGATGGCACAGCCCGCCCGGGCCGCGCCGCCGGCCACGGCTCTGCCCTCTGCCTGGTACCACGACCCCGCCGTCCTCGAGCGAGAGCGGCAGTCGGTCTTCGCCCGCGAGTGGCAGCTCGTCGCCCGGGCCGGTCAGCTGCAGGCGCCGGGCGACCACGTGGCCGTCGGCGTGGCCGGGTGGCCGGTGGTGGTGCTGGTGGGACCGGACGGCGACCTGCGCGGGTTCCACAACGTCTGCCGCCACCGGGCCGGGCCCCTGGTGTGGGATGCCAACGGTGGGTGCCGCAGCCTGGTGTGCCGCTATCACGGCTGGGCCTACGACCTCGAGGGCCGGCTCGTCTCGGCCCGCGACTTCGGCGAGGCGGCGCTCGACCCGGCGGACCTCTCGCTCTACCCCGTGACCGTGGACACCTGGCGAGGGCTCGTCTTCGTCCGGCTCGAACGCGACGGCCCCGGGCTCGTGACTCCCTGGGGGGATTCGCCGCCGCCCGTGCGCGGTCACCCATCGAGGCGTTCGACTTCCACAGCCGCGCCGTGCACGAGCTCGCCTGCAACTGGAAGACGTACGCCGACAACTACCTGGAGGGCTACCACATCCCGCTCGTACACCCCGGCTCAACCGGGAGATCGACGCCGGCCGTTACGACCTCGACGTCGAGGACCGCTGGTGTGCCCACTCCGCCCCCACCCGCGACGGCGCCGTCAGCGCCGGCCTGTGGCTCTGGCACTGGCCGCCAGGCCCTAGGGGTCAGAGTTCGCCGAGGTAGGCCTCGCGCATCTGCGGGTTCTCGAGGAGGCCGGCGGCCCGGTCGGCCAGCACGATCCGGCCGGTCTGCAGGACGTAGCCCCGATCTGCGATCGACAGTGCCATGCGGGCGTTCTGCTCGACCACGAAGATGGTCGTGCCCTGACGGTTGACCTGCTCGATGATCTCGAAGCTCTGCTCGACCAGAACGGGGGCGAGGCCCATCGACGGCTCGTCCATCAGCAAGACCTTGGGCCGGGCCATCAACGCCCGGCCCACCGCCACCATCTGCTGCTCGCCGCCGGACAGCGTCCCGGCACTTTGGCCGAGCCGCTCCTTCACCCGGGGGAACAGCTTGAAGACACGCTCGTAATCTTCCTCGATGGCCTCCCGGTCGTCCCGGAGATACGAGCCGAGCTCCAGGTTCTCCCGCACGGTCATGCGCTTGAACAGCCGTCGGTTCTCGGGGACCATCGAGACGCCGCGCTGCACAAGCTTGTCGGTCGACCAGCCGTTGACCCGCTGGCCGTCGAGCAGCACGTCGCCCTGGGTCGGGACGACGTAGCCCAGGATGGTCTTGAGCGTCGTGGTCTTGCCGCTGGCGTTGCCCCCCAACAGGCACACGATCTCGCCGCTCCAGATCTGGATGCTGACGTCGCGGAGGATCTGGATCGGCCCATAGTGCGTGTTCACGTTCCGCAGCTCAAGGGCCGGTCGCTTCTCCGTCACCGTTTCGGGCGCCGCGGTCTCGGGCGCCGCGGTCGCGACCTCCGCCAACCTCTCACTCACTGGCTCGCCTCCGGCTCGCCAATGAGCGATGGCCGCTTCGCGGCGAGTATCGCGCTGTGCTCATGGTTCGTTCGCCGACGCTCGCTCACGTGGCCGCCGTCGCCTTTCGCCCGAGATAGGCCTCGATGACCCGCTCGTTGGCGACGACCTCGTCAAAGGTGCCCTCGGCGATCTTCTGGCCGAAGTCGAGCACCACCACGTGCTCGGACGCCCCCTTGACCACCTGCATCTCGTGCTCGATGAGCAGGACGGTCATACCGAGCTGGTCGCGCATCCTGCCGATGAGGTCGGTCAACTCCCTCGTCTCCTGGGGGTTCATGCCCGCGGTCGGCTCGTCGAGGAGGATGAGCTTGGGCCCGGACGCCATGGCCCGAGCGATCTCCAATCGCCGTCGGTTGGCGTACGACAACGACATGGCCGGCATGTCAAACCGGTAACCGACCAACCGAGAACCGAAGAAGGCGAGCGCCTCCTCGGCGCGCCGCTTGGTCTCGGCCTCCTCCCGGCGGAACGAAGGCGTCCGGAAGATGGCCCGGAGCACGCCGGACCGGGTCCGGCAATGACGCGCCACCATGATGTTCTCCCTGACCGTCATCTCGGAGAAGAGCCGGACCGTCTGAAACGTCCGGGAGATGCCGCGCCCCATGACCTGGCTGGGCCGCAACCCCACGATGCTCTCGCCGTCGAAGGTGATCTCCCCGGAATCGGGTGGGATCATGCCCGTGATCGCGTTGAACAGGGTGGTCTTGCCGGCCCCGTTGGGGCCGATGACGCTCATGATCTGACCCTCCTCGATGTCGAGGTCCAGACCGTCGATGGCGCGAATGCCGCCGAAGTCCTTGACGAGGTGACGGATCTCGAGCAGTGCCATGGGCTTCCCCTCAGCCGCCATCCCGGGCGCCCGCCGCCCGGGCACGGAGCCAGGCGTCCTGCGCGATGTCCGCCTCGTGGAGCTCCTGTGCCCGCCTCCTGCTGGGGATGAATCCCTCGGGTCGCCGCAACATCATGAAGATGAGCAGGGCACCGTAGATGAGAAACCGGAAGTCCTCGAACTCGCGCAGCAGCTCCGGCAGGCCCACGAGCACCACCGCGCCCAATATCACACCGGGCACGCTGCCCATGCCCCCGACGATCACCACCACGAGCACCGTGATCGAGACGATGATGTCGAAGCTGTTGGGGAAGATCGATCCGATCTTGGTGGCGAACAAGGCGCCGCCCAGGCCGGCCAGGATCGCCCCCACGATGAAGGCGGACAGCTTGGCGGCGACGATGTTGACGCCCACCGCCTCGGCGACGGACTCATCCTCACGCATCGCCATCCACGCCCGGCCGATCCGGGAGTTCTGGAGCGCGTGGGACACGTACGCCGCCAGCAGGATCAAGACGAGCAGCGGGTAGAGGAAGGCCTGTGGTCCCCGGATCTCCCACGGGCCGATGGTGATGTCGGGAATCGCCTTGATCCCCTGGGCACCGCCGAAGGTGGGTGCGAGCCAGTCGGAGAGGAACAGCAGGCGTGCGATCTCGCCGAACCCGAGGGTGACGATGGCCAGGTAGTCACCCCGCATCCGCAGGACCGGTGTCCCTACGGTGAGCCCGGCGACCGCGGCGGCCAACAGCACGAAGGGCACCGCGGCCCAGAAGATCCACCCGGCGCCGCCCGTGGGTGACGTCAACACCGCGGTCGTGTACGCCCCGACGGCGAAGAAGGCGACGTACCCCAGGTCCAGCAAACCGGCAAAGCCGACAACGATGTTCAGACCCAGCGCCATCAGCACGAAGATGCCCGCGATGCTGAGCACCTCGCTCAGGAACGACCCGAGGATGGACGGCAGCACGCCGATGAGCAGTGCCGCCACCAGCAACGCCCCCCCGCCGGCCACGCGCTGCGACCGGTTCGGCAACCGTGCCACGTGGGCCCGCAACGGTGTGTGCCCCGGTCGGCGCAACACGAGGTGGAGGCCGAAACCGGCGAGGCCGATGACAACCGCCGCGACGATGCGCAACGAGCCGCCGCTGTAGAGGAAACGGGTCAGCGGGTTGGTCTCGATTCCGAGCTCGCTGCGAATACCGCGCAGCACCTGCTCGACAAAGGGCTGCAGGAGAGCGAAGCCAACGATTCCCAGGAGCCCGGCAATGAGCGCGCGCCGCCACCGCATCGCGAGGAGATGGAGCGCTCCACCGGCACCTGCCAGCGCGACGTTGAGCCCCAGAACCAGGGCGAGGCCCGGTCCCAGGGACCGTCCGTAGAGAAGAAGGCGAGGTTCGTCCTCGGCCAACGCGGGCGTGATGTTGATGAAGTACTCCCGGAGATTGACGTTGACGATCAGCACGACGAAGGCCGCCAGCACCGTGCCGGTGAGCAGCCCCGCCACCAGCCCGGCCCCCACGTTGCGCCATCCCGGCCGGCTGGGGGCGAATCCCTCGAGCTGGGCCGGCGGTGCGCCGGCCACCAGCCCGAACACGAAGGGGATCGCAACCAGGAGCGCCGTGCCGAGCGACAGGTCATCGAGCACGTCGCGACTCGAGAACTCCTCGACCATGCCGATCGCCGAGACGAACACCGCGGTCGTCCCCCCGTAGAGCCCGAGGCGGGCGGCTCGCCGCAGGTCCACCGGGCGGGCTGCGAGCAGGCCACCTTCCTCGGTCACCGGCGCCGCGGCTACCGCGGCCTCGATCGCCATCGCGCCTCCTACGCTCGCTCCTCGCTCAGCCGCTCACCCAACAGACCCGTCGGCCGGAAGATCAGCACCAGCACGAGGACGGAGAAGGCGACCACGTCCTTCAGCTGATTGGGCGACGGGATGTCGTAGCCGGCGAGGACCAGGCTCGGCCCCAGGGACTCGACCGAGCCGAGGGTCAACCCTCCGACGACCGCGCCGGCGATGTTGCCGATGCCACCCAGCACGGCCGCGGTGAAGGCCTTGATGCCGGGGAGGAACCCCGTGCGGAAGAACACGTTCTTGAACACCAGCCCGAACAGGAGGCCGGCGGCGCCGGCCAGCGCCCCGCCGATCGCGAAGACCCGGGCGATGGTGCGGTCGACGTTGATGCCCATCAGCCGGGCGATCTCCTGGTCCTCGGACACCGCCCGGATGGCCTTTCCCGCCTTGGTCTTCTCTATGTACAGGTAGAGACCCACCATCATCAGCAGCGCCGCCACGATCACCAGCAGGTGGACCTTCTGGATGGGGAACAGTCCGAGGAGGTCGATCGTCCCGTCGAGCGCCTCGACGTTGGGATAGGCCTTGACTTGGGTGCCGAACAGGCCGGCGACTGCGTACTGGAGGAAGAACGAGGCGCCTATCGCGGTGATGAACGGGATCAACCTGGGAAGCCCGCGCAGCGGGCGGTAACACACTCGCTCGAGCAACAGGGCCACCACGCTCGAGGTCGCCATGCAGCAGACCAGCGCGATGACCAGGGCCCCCCACACGTAGTCGCGCCACAGGGCGGTGTCTGACAGCGCGTCGGTGACGAAGTACCCGGTCATGGCACCGATCATGAACACCTCGCCGTGGGCGAAGTTGATGAAGCGGAGGACGCCGTAGACCATGGTGTAGCCCAAGGCGATGAGGGCGTAGACCGAGCCCTGGGCGATGCCAACCACCACCAGGTTGCGCCACTGCTCAAAGGAGAGGCGGCCGCTGGTGAGGCTGTTGAACGCCCCCCAGGCGATCACCACGACGGCAGCGATCCGCACCAACCAGAGAAATCCGTCGATGATCGGGAGCTGGACCGCGCGCTTCCGTATGGCTGGTCCGGTGGGCTTCAACTCCGTGGCCAACTACCTCGCCCTCCGCTCGGGCCCGGTCGCTGTTGGGATGTCGGGCACCGTAGCCATGAGAGGTGCCCGACCTCCCATCCGGGCTACTCCTCTGGCTCGGGCTCGAAGCTGTAGAGCACGTTGCCCCGGACGTCTTCGATCGACACCTCGGGCTGCCCGTTCTGGACGACGTCGATCACCGGGTCCGCGCAGTCGCCGAAGTCGTCGCAGGTCAGTGTCCCGGTGAGTCCCTCGTAGCCCGAGGTGCCGCCCACCTCGTCCAGCAGGGCCTGCCGGTCGATGTGGAGCGTCCCGTCCTCGTCCTCCACCGCAACCGCCTCGATGGCGTCGAACAGGAGGTTGGCGGCGTCATAGGCATGGGCGTGGAAGGCCTGGATGGGGCCCTCGCCGAATTCGTCCTCGTACTTCTGGACGAACTCCTCGTAGGCCGACCCCGTCGGGGTCGCCGGGCCGGAGAAGTACATGTCCTCGGTGTCGGGCAGCACGATGAACGTGTCCGACAGCAACCCGTCGGCTCCCATCAGCTTGCTGGTGTCCTCCAGTTCCGGGAACTCATTGGACTGCGCGGCGATGAAGTCGGCCTCGGGCTGGAAGATCGGGAAGAACACGAGGTCCGGGTTCGCCGCCGACACCTCGGTGAGCACCGGCCGCATGTCGGTGTCGCCCTTGTTGACCGCGGTGGCCACGACGACCTCCCCACCCAGCTCCGTGAATGACGTCTCGAAGGCGGTGGCCAGGCCCTCGGTGTAGGGGTCGCCGTCGTGGATGGTGGCCGCCGTCTGGGCGCCCAGCTCCTCGAAGGCGAAGTTGGCCGCGGCCTGCCCCTGGACGATGTCGTTGTGGGCGGTGCGGAAGTAGGTGTCCTGGTGGCTCTCTCCCTCGTTGCCCTCGAGATCCGAGGTCAGAGCTGGGGACGTGTTGGAGGCCGAGATCATGAGGATGCCCTCTTCGGCCAGGATCTCGGCCGCGGGCACCGCCGCGCCCGAGCAGCTGGTGCCGATCACAGCGACCAACTGCGGCTCGGCCACCAGTCGCTGGGCGGACGTCGTCCCGCCCTCGGCTGCGCACTCGTCGTCCTCGGCCTGCAGCTCGAGCTCGTGACCGAGCAGCTCACCGTCGCGGTCGGCGATGGCGATCTCGATGGCCCGCTGCTGGTCGGTGCCAAGGCTTGCCGTGTCACCGCTGATGGCCTGGGCGGCGCCGATCAGGATCGGATCGCCGGGCGCCACGTCAACCGCGCCGAGCTCACCCGGCGTGAACTCCTCCTCGGATGTCTCCGCGTCGTCATCGTCGTCGCCGGCGCACGCCGCCCCTACGAGCGCGACCACGCCCACCAAACTGAACAGGAATGTGAACCTTCGGTTCTTCATTGCAACCCCCTATGGCCTCTGGCTGTCGATCTGGGGCCTGTGGCGCAACAATAGGTCGCGAACTGCATCGTCGCGAGAAGTCGCTTTTCCAAGGAGGCGCAGCCCGATCGCCCGGCCGACAGAGATCGCGGACGTCGTCGTCGTTGGTGGTGGCATCGTCGGGACCAGCGCTCTCTATCACCTCGCGGTCGCGGGTTGTTGCAGGGTGGTCCTGGTCGAGCGGACGACTCTCGGTTCCGGGTCGACCGCTGCCGCAGCCGGCGGGATCCGAACCCAGTTCTCCGACGAGCTGAACATCCGGGTCGGGCTCGCATCCATCGCCAAGTTCACGCGGTTCGAAGAGGAGGTCGGTACCGCCATCGGCTTCCGCCAGTGTGGCTATCTCTTCCTGCTCACAGCGGATGCCGTCCCAGCGTTCGAAGCAGCCGTGGAGCTGCAGCGATCGCTCGGCGCGCCGACCCGGCTCCTGAGCCCTGCCGAGGCGGTCGAGCGCGTTCCCCAACTGTGTTTGGATGGCCTCGCCGCGGCCACGTTCAATCCGCTCGACGGCTGCGCCGACACCGGTGCGGCCGTCCAGGGCTACGCCGCCGCGGCCCGCCGCCACGGCGCCCGGATCCTGCAGGACACGACGGTGGAGCGAGTCGTGGTGCGCTCGGGGCGAGTCGTCGGGATCGAGACCTCCCGCGGCACCGTCTCGACGTCCACCGTGATCTGCGCGGCTGGCATCTGGTCGCGTGAGCTAGCCGCGACGGCGGACGTCGAGATCCCGGTCCGAGCCGAGCGCCGCTACGTCTACCTCACGGTGGGGGAGGACGGCCTGCCGTCGGAGCTGCCGCTCACGATCGATTTCGCCACCGGTTTCTACATCCACCGCGAGCGTGACGCCCTGCTACTGGGGGGCCCGTGGGCCAGCGCGGAAGAGCTTGCGCCGATCGCCGTCGGGCGCGTCCCGGCTCTGGCCGACGTGGCGATACGCGCTGGGTGGTCGGGATATTACGAGATGAGCCCGGACCACAATGCCATCGTCGGCGCTGCCCCGGAGCCGGAGGGATTCCTCTACGCGACCGGGTTCTCGGGGCACGGGTTCCAGCAAGGCCCCGTGGTCGGGGAATACCTGGCCGATCTCGTCCTGGGCCGGCAACCGAAACTCGATCTCTCACCGTTCTCCGTCGACCGCTTCTCGAACCATGCGGTGCGCCCCGAGGTGAACGTCGTATGAGGTCCTCCAATCGGCTGCGATGGCTCGACGCTGACGAGGTGCGGGAGTGCCTCCCCATGCGCGACGCCATCGAGGCGATGAGGGTGGCGTTCGATGACGACCGCGAGGTGCCGCCCCGAGTGACCCTCGGGGTCTCGTTGTTCATGGCCGGCCGAGTCGGCGGTCACACGGGCGTCAAGGTCGTGTCGACCGTACCCGGACACCCGGCAGGGCTGGTCGCCGTGTTCGGCCCGGATGGCGACCCGGTCGGGATCGTGGACGGCCCGACCTTGACCGCGATCCGCACCGGGGCGGGGGCCGGAATGGCCACGTCGTTGCTCGCCCGTCCCGACGCCCGGGTGCTGGCGATGCTCGGCGCCGGGGCGATGGCCCCGGACCAGATCGCCGCGGTGCGCACCGTCCGGCCGATCGAACGCACGTTGGTGTGGAGCCGCCACCGCGACCGGGCGGAGCGGCTGGCTGGCCAGGTGGACGCCGAGGTGATCGACTCGGCCGACGAGGCCGTCGCGGCCGCCGACGTCGTTACGACGGCCACGCCGTCGACGAGGCCGCTGTTCGACCCGGCCGCGGTGAGACCGGGAGCCCATTTCAACGCCATCGGCGCCTTCACGCCGGACATGGCCGAGTTGCCCCCGGCGCTGCTACACGACGCCTGGGTGGTCGTCGAGGACCGCCAAGCCGCGGCCAAAGAGGCCGGCGACCTCCTCCAGGCTGGCCGGATCCCCGACGCGGAGATGAGCGATCTCCTCCGCGGGCGAGCCGGCCCGCCACCCGGGGCAACGACCGTGTTCAAGAGCACCGGCATCGCCACGATGGATGTCGCCGCGGCCGTTGCTGCGCTGCACCGTGCTGCCAACCGTCAACGCCGAAAATGACGCGCTTTGGTTGTTCTACAACCAGAACTGCATCAGTTTCGTTTGGGAGACCTTCAACGGACGAACTTGGCTCCGGGCAAGACGCAATAGGGGCGGCGGCGGAGGGCCTCCGAACAACACCGTCTGGCCGGTCGCTTCGCTTCGGTCGCCGAAGGTGCCGATGACCCGGAGGATCTCCTCGCCACCTTGCTCGAGCCGTGCGTGACCGGTCGCCAACCGGCGTCCGGCGCGCACCAGCTCCGCGTGCACGACACCGTCGCCGGGTGACCCAGGCCGAAGGAAGTGACCTGCGGGCACCAGCGCGTCGGGCTTCGGGAGAAGCTCACCCAACGCTCGTGCACACACGGCGAGCAGGTACCCCCGTTCGGGTCGCCGCTGTTGACGTTCCAACGGTCAGTGATCGCCACACGGAAGCTGCCGTCGGCGATCGGCGTGACGGCCGTGTCGACATCGAACGGGTGCACGGAGCCGGCAGCAGCCGCCCGAACGTCATCGCTCGGGTCACGCTGAGGACTCGAGCGGATAGGTCACGCCGGCGCGTGTCACCGTGCTGCGTTGCCGGTCGGCCGAGCTGTGGAGCTGGTGCTTCCACGCCAAATCCCCACGCGTAGGCCGTGGCGAGCTCCCTATCCGCTCGGCCTCTGAGTCGCGTCCACAGCAGCGATCCTCAGACCCTTCCCTTACGGGAGAGTCGAGGCTTCGAGCGATCACGGTTTGACTCTCCCGTAGCGGGAGACGCAAATGTCGAGCCATGACGCCGTTTGCCGCGACGCCTGCGATCGTCCGGTGGTCGACGACTGCCATCCACCCGATGGCGCGCCGAGGGTTCGTGTGAGGATCTTCCACGTCGTACTCCAGCGGTCCGGCCCGCAGTGGAACGCAGCTCGGCCGATCGAGGAGCAGAACGGATGGCTCGACCATGCATCCTTCATGGATGTGCTCGTCGAGTCGGGCTTCGTCATCATGGGTGGACCACTGGCTGACGAACACCGCGTCGTCCTCGTCGTCGAAGCCGACTCGGACGACACCGTCCGCGCCACCCTCGAGCTCGACCCCTGGCATGAGACACATCTCGTCATCGACTCGATCGATCGTTGGACGATTCGGCTCGACGGAGGGACGGACGGCCCCAGACGTGGCGACAGCTGATGCCCTACAGGCGACGAGGCCAGCACCGCCGGGTTTGTAGGCGCTGGGTGTGCTCGGATCCCGCGTTCGGTGGCGGTTTGGGATGCTGTATGTCGGCATCCCCCTCGTCACCGTCTCCCGCCGGCCCGACCATCGCCGGATCTCCACCACGCTCGACCACTACGCCCACGCCATCCCTGGCGGCGACGCCCACGCCTCTGAACCGCCACCCTCTGGCACCTCGTCCACACACCGGCGGACACCCACCACCTCCACATGGCGGACCGGCCGCCAGCCGCACCGGCCTGACCGGAACGTCTTGCACGTACCTCGAGCCGGCGCTCCTGTTCGACCTGGGAGCCCCAGAGTCCAGCAACCCGAATCCACAGAACCCGGGGCAGACCAAGCAGTCATCCAACTCGGGACGCCTCAATCACCCGTGAACGATCGGGACTGGCCTTGTCGGTGACGTGGACCGGGCAAGGTCCACGTCACCGAATTGCCCTATAGGGGTTGGCGCCCCTTGGGGCGGGCGTGCTGGGTCAGGGATCTCGGAAGATCCAGAGCCCGCTGTCGCGGTCGCTGCCGAGGACGTACGTCTCCCCGTCCTCGCCGATGAACGTCTGGACGCCCCAGAAGTCGTTCCCGGCGGGGTCGAGGTAGCCTCCCACCTCGACGAGCTCACACGTGTCGGTCTGGGCCGCGTCGCTGCACTGGATCTCCAGGGCTCGCATCCCACCCGAGTAGTAGGAGAGGTAGGCGCGATGCGGGTCGGTGGGATGGGTTGCCACCTCGTGGACGCTGAGGTCGCCGAAGCCGAACGCGAAGTCGGGGTCGTGCGCCTCGTCGATGGCGAACGTGTCCAGCTCAGCACGGGTCGCGGCGTCGAAGAGGTGGACGTAGCCCCACCCGTCGAAGACGGACCCGACCCTGATGTCCGCGCCGATGGTGCCGAGCGGGAGGTCCTCGGGGTAGCTCCACGACGGCTGGTCGAACGGTGCCAGGTCGAAGACCCGGTGCAGGGCCTCGTGGGTGGTGCAGACGGCGACGATCGAGTCGACGAAGGCGCCGGAGCCGCAGAACGGTGCGCCGCCGGCGGCCTCACCCGCGTGGTGGTTGGTGAAGAGGACGGCATCCCAGCCGGCCAGTGCGGCTTCGTGGGCCTTCTCGCCGGGGAAGCACGCGCCCTCGGGTGCGCTCGGGTCGCCGACCGGACCTCGCTGGAGGACGACGATCTTCTCCTCGCCGGGGACCAGTGACGCCTCGTATCCGGGGATGCTCGACGGGCTCGGCACCGGGTCGGAGGTCGGGCAGCCGTAGCCGCCGTAGACGACCGGGCCGTTGAGGGTCAGGTCGTCGAGGATGGCCGGTGCCTGGCCGCCGGGGACGATCCCGGAGGGGTAGACGCCCGCGTGGGAGCCGCTGACGATCTCGAAGTCGTCGGTGCGGTAGGGAGCGAAGTCCTCGTCGGTGCCGATGAAGAACCGGTTATCGCTCGTGAACTCGTTCTGGTGGGCGTTGCCCTCGGGCGTGAGGCTCGCACCGGTCGACTCGAGCAGCTCGGGGTCGACTGGGGCGAACTCGGTGTCGCCGAGGAACATGGCGTTGGCCGGGTCGGTGACGTCGAGCTGGACGTAGCCGCCGTCCCAGTAGGACAGCAGCATGATGAACCGGCCGTTGATCTCCTTGACGACCATGTCGTGCAGGAATGAGTCGGTCAGACCGATCTCCGGCTGGTCGACGTCGAAGTCGTTGAGGTCGTACTCGGCAATGAGCCGGGGGCGGCGCGGGTTGGTGACGTCGAGGATGTCGACGTCGGGGAACTCTTCGTTGTCGGTCATCACGGCATAGGCGCGGTCACCGGCGTCCCACGCGAACACGCTGTGGATCTGGTTGGCGTCGGTGCTGCCCGGGCTGCGGTCGCCGAAGTTCTCCGAGAGCTTCACGGGGTTCAGCGGATCGCTGACATCGAACAGCGACACGCCGCCCTTGGCGTTCTTGCCGCAGGCCTCGTTGTTCATGAACAGGACGTCGCCGCCGAAATGTGCGGTGGTGATGTTGACGACCTGCATGCCCTCGCCTGGGCGGGTGTCCTGGTGTGCCGGGATGAAGCCGACCTGCTCGCCGGGGACCCCGTCTTCGATGTCGGAGATATCGATGACGTAGGCGCCCGCGTCGGGGCTGTTCTGGCCACCTGTCTCCGGGCCGGCGCAGTCGGGCTC
>DASSGC010000281.1:0-12806 GCA_035693765.1 Acidimicrobiales bacterium | reverse complement strand
CGCCCCGGCGCTCGCCGCCTACCAGCCCCTCCACGCGGCGCATGCCGAGCTGCGGCGGCGCTTGGGCGATCGGTCCGGTGCCGCCGGCGCCTACCGGCGGGCGATCGAGCTGAGCGCCAACGCGGTCGAGCGCGACGAGCTCGAACGGCGGCTGGCGGCCCTTGCCGAGGGCGAGGCGGGCGAGGCGGGCGGCGCGGGCGGCGCGGCCGGCGCCCCACCGGGCCCGCCGCGGAGCCGCCCGGCGCCCCGCGTGCCCGGGCGCCGGCCCGGCGCTCCGCCCGGTCGCTGATGCCGAGCAGCATGCCTCGCCGGCGCGAACGTGATCGGCGCCCGGCGGTGCTGGACCAACGACTCTGGTGCGGCGCGGCAGGGTCGGGGATCCTGCAGGGTGAGGACGACGAGCAGGAGGTGCCGGCATGCCCCCGCACTGCGATTCCTTGGACGGTCCTGTCGTGGGCGCGGCCAGGACGGCGCTCGACACCGAGACGGTCGACCGCATCCTGGCGTACGTGCCGGCGTCGGGCGAGGCCGAGCTGCGGCGGGCGTTCGACCTGGCGATCTCGGCCCGAACCCAGGGCGGTGCCGCCCGCGAGGTGGCCGACCGGTTCTTCTTCGAGACCGCGGTGCGCCTGCACCGCGCCGGCGAGGGCGCCCCGTACACCGGCCTGAAGCCCGCGGGCCTCGACGTCGGTGAGGTGATCCCGCTGGCCGAGGAGGCGATCGCGGCGGGGTCGGCCGACCGGCTCGCCGACTTCCTGGCCGATGCCGTGCGCCGCGAGACCTTCGCCCGGTTCGACGCGATGACGCGGGCGCAGGCGGTGGCGGACCGGGGCCTCGACGACGCCCGTGCCTACGTCGAGGCCATGCTCGGCCTCCAGGTGTGGGCGCACAAGCTGTACGGGGCGGTCCATGCCGCCGCCCACGAGGGCGCCCACGAACACGCGTGACGCCCCGCGCGTCAGGTCATTCGTCGCCTTGGGCGCCCTGGCCGGCGGGCACCGTGCTGGGCGCCGTGTTGGGCACGCTGCTGGGCGTCTGACCCGATCCGGCATCCTCGGGACGGCCGCGTTCCGGCACGGTGCTGGGCACCGAGTCGGGGACGTTGCCGGCGGCGGGGGTCTCGTGCGCCCGGTCCAGGCCCGTCTCCCCAGTCTGCCCGGGCGCCTGCCCGGGGGCGGTGCCGGGCGCGTCCCCGGCGGTCGCCGGCCCGTCGACGCCGGGCTGCCCGTCGGCGGCACCGGTGGCATCGGGCGAGACCCGGTGCCCGAAGGTGGCCGGGTTCTCGGTGGTGCCCGGGTGGTTGAACTCGACGGGCGAGACGACCTCGATGGCACCGCGCACGGCATCGTTGGCGGCCGGGGGCAGGACCCCGGCGGCCCCGGCGCCCGCCACACCGGCGGCGGCCAGCGTGGCGCCGAGCCCGATCTTCGCCACGACCCCCAGGCCGGCGACCTTGCCGGTCAGCACGGCGAGCCGCCCGGAGGCCGGCGGCCGGCGATGCGCCGCCGCTCGCACCCCCCTCTCCGCCCGCTCCGCCACGTCGGCCGTGGGCACGGCGCGCAGGGCCGCCCGCGGCCCGAGGCCGTTGTCGAGCAGGGCCGCCAACTCGGACGATGCCCGAGGTGCGGGCCCGTCGCCGAGGGCGCGGACCTCCTGGGCGAACGCGGCGAGCGGGGCGTGGTCCGGCTCCACCGGCTCGCCGCGGATGATCGCCTCGATGTCGAGGTCGTCGATGCTGCCGGTCGTTCCCATGACGACATCGTCATCGCCGGAGGTGGTCACAGCGATACCTCCTCGGGCGACAGGAGCCGGCCGATCGCCCGGAAGCCGCGGCGCTGCAACGCCTTCACCGCCGGCGAGGTCTTGCCGAGCGTGGTGGCGACCTCGTCCACCGTGAGCCGGCCGAGCAACCGCAGCAGCAGGACGTCGCGCTGGTCGGGCGACAACTGGTCGCACAACGACCGCACCCACTCGGTCCGCAGCGACCGCTCGGCGGTGGCCTCGACGTCGTCGGGGGCAGGCAGTTCGAGGTCGTCGGCCAGCGGGGCGGTCACCGGGCGGCGGCCCAGGGCCCGGCGCTCGTCGAGCAGGCGGCGGTGCGCGATCGTGAACACCCACGACCGGAAGCCGGCCTCGTCGCCGACGAAGCCGGCCACGTTGCGCAGCACGGCGACGAACACCTCGCTGCTCAGGTCGTCGGGCTCCCGTGCCCCCTGCATCCGCAGGTAGCCGGTGACCACCGGCGACAGCGCAGTGAAGATGCGCTCGAAGGCCCAGGCGGCGCCCTGCTGGGCGCCCGCCAGGACGGCATCGAACTCGCCGTCGAACCGGTCGGCGTGGGTCACCGGTCCGGACACGTCATCGCAACCACCTGACCACGGGAGTCGCCCCTCTCCGGAGGGCCGGCGACGTCCGCGGGATCCTTCCGAGGGAGCGGGAACCCACCCCGGCGCCGGCCGGCGTGCACCAGCCGGAACATGCTTAGCAGACCGCCGGGTCGGGAAACGAGTGGCGCCGTCCCGGGCGCGTGGCGGTACGCGCCCGGGACGGTCGCCGCCGGGGGTGCGTCGCCGAGGAGGCGGTGGCCTCGGCGACGGCACGCACCGGCAGTCACGGGGATGGTCGGGTCCACCACCCGCTGATGGGGAGTCGCTGGCTCAGCGTGCTAGCCGCGCTCGGTGCGCAGGCGCCGTGCCCCGACGACGCCGCCGGTGCCGAGTGCGACCAGGGCCAGGCCGGCCGCGGCCAACGGGAGCGTGTTGGTACCGGTCCGGGGCAGGGCGCCCCCGGCGGCCACCGCGCCGGCCGCCACGCTCGTGGTCGGGCCACCCGGCACGCTGCCCGTGGGTGCGGTGGTGTCGGTCGGCGGCGCGGTGGTCGGGGAGCTCGACGGGGTGGTCGGCGTCACGCAGTCCTCGACCCAGAACTCCTTGAACTTGGAGTCGTCGCCCTGCGAGCCGTCCGCGTGCACCTCGAGGCGCACGTGGAAGCCCTGCTGCGGGTGCGGCTCGACGCCGGCCACCGCGCTGGTGAGGTCATAGGTCCTCTCGGCGTCGAGGTCGGTGCCGCCACCGGCCTCGTCCTCGCCGATGAACACCGTGTCCGGCCCGACGGTGGGGCCCGCCGTGGGGGGCACCAGCTCGAAGGTGACCGTCGCGTTGAGGTCGTCGCCCTTGTCGAAGCCGTAGAAGTCGACCTGGAAGATGCAGCCCACGTGGGGCTGGTTGTCCGGGTGGGAGTCGAACTCCTCGCCGTCGATCTTGACCGTGCCGTTGTTGCCGCCCGGGTCCGCCGGCTGGGCACCGGCCGGGCCCGCCAGGCCCAGCAGCAGCGCGCCGCCGCCCGTGACGGCCAGCACCCGCTTCGCCATGGTCTGCGTCTTCATCTCCGCCTTACCCTCCGTCGCCCTGCACCCGTCCGGGTGCTCCAACGCGCACGGTCCGTCCGCGCGCGACGTGTTCGTCATCGCCGGTGGGCGGGGGAGGGGTACGCCAGGGCGGCGAAATTTCTCGGTGCGGCTCCGACCTGGGGAGCGTCACCGCGGGCTCGCCGCCGGCGTGGAGCGCGGCCGCCCGTCAGCCCGCGTGCAGGTGCATGTCCGAGATCATCGAGACGAGCTGGGCGCCGTAGGCGACGACGATCAGCACGACGGTGGCGATCAGCCAGGGCTTGAAGCTGTCGAGCCACCACGGGGTGCGCCCGCCGCCGTGCAGGCTCTCGGCGATCGGGACGTCCGGCACCGCCTCGGCCGCCACCTTGGGGCCGAGCGCCGTCCGCAGCATCGTCACGACGTAGAGGATCAGGCTCACGAGCAGGATGGCGCCGCCCAGCCCGACGCGGAACCGCGCGCTGGCCCAGTCGTCCTGCACGTACGGCGCGTTGGCCAGCGGGGTGCGGCGGGGCGCGCCGTCCACGCCGAGCTGGTGCATGCCGTTGGAGAAGAGGATCATGCCGCCGAACCACGTCCACACCTGGGCCTGCGCCATGCCCCGGCCCACGAGGCCCTTCCCCATCAGGTGCGGGACGAGCCAGTAGGTGATGCCCATGAACGACAGCGCCGTGGCGGTGGCCACGGTCAGGTGGAGGTGGCCGGGGATCCACATCGTGTTGTGCACGACCAGGTTGAGGTTGTACGACGCGTTCTCCAGGCCGCCGATGCCGCCGAACAGGAACAGCAGGCCGGCGCAGAGCTGGGCGGCGACCGACGGGTCGCCCCAGGGCAGGGCCCGCATCCAGCCCAGCCGGCCCCGGCCGCCCCGCCGGCGGGCCGCGTACTCCAGCGAGGCGATCACGGTGAAGGCGGTCAGCAGCGACGGCAGGAACACGCCGTAGGTGAGCAGGGAGTGCACCAGCTTCCAGCCCGCCGGGATCCCGGGGTCGGCGAACTGGTGGTGGAAGCCCACCGGTATCGACAGCACGAGGAACGACCAGAACGCCAGGCGGGCGAGGGTCTCGCTGAACAGCTTGCCCCCGGCCTGCCTCGGCAGCATGCCGTACCAGGAGATGTAGGCGGGCAGCAGCCAGAAGTACACGAGCGGGTGCCCGGTGAACCAGAAGTACGTGCGGGCGAGCGCCGGGTCGGTGCCCTCGGTCCACCCGAACGACCACGGCAGCAGCATCGTGAGGATCTCGACCGCGACGCCGAGCGTGGCGATCTGCCACAGCACCATGGTGATGATGCCGGCGAGGCTGACGAACGGCGTCGTCACGCCGGGGTGCTCGCGGCGCCAGGCCCGCAGGGTGAAGTAGAAGCCGTAGCCCTCGATCCAGCTCCCGACCACGACCAGGGTCAGGCCGAGGTAGAAGGCCCAGCTCGCCTCCAGCGGCGGGTAGAAGGTGTAGAGGACGGTGGCCTCGTCGAGCAGCAGCGGCACCGCCGCCATGAGCAGCCCCACGAGGATGACCGTGAACCCGAGCTGGTTGACCCAGGGGCGCGCGAGCGGGCGGCGCAGCCCGTACACCGTCGTCAGGGTGATGAACCCGGTGATGAAGATGGTGGTGAACACCAGGGCGTTGAGCACGCCGTGGAGGGTCAGGCCCTGGTAGTACGACTTGATGACGGGGTCGAGGTGCGGGTAGATGTCGCCGCCGGCGATGTTGAACGCCTGGAAGGGGCCGAACAGGCTGCCGACCGTGAGGGCGGCGATCGCCACCCCCAGGTGCCACCCGATGAACCGGCGCTCGCTGCGGCTGAGCGTGTAGGGCGGCTCGGGGGCGGCCGGGCGGGTCGGGGCCTCGAGGACGTCGGTCACCCGTCGAACTCCTCGGGGGGCACCACCCGCAGGGTGCCGAACATGTTGTGGTGGTTGAGGCCGCAGAACTCGCTGCACACGTAGGCGAACTCACCGACGTCGTCGAACGTGGCGGTCAGCTCGGAGATCTGGCCGGGCACCGCCATCACGTTCACGTTCGTGTCGGCCACCCGGAAGGCGTGCTGCACGTCGCTCGAGGTGACCTTGAACGTGACCTCGGCGCCCCGCGGCACCGTGATCGTCGCCGGTTCGAAGACGAACTGCCGCGACACGACGTAGGCGACGAACCGGTCGTCCCCGAGCTGTTCGAGACGCGGCTCGGCGAAGTCCCCGGACTCGGTCACCGTCCGGGGATCGACCCGCCCGCTCGCCCCCGGCAGGGTGAAGCCGAAGCCCACGGCGGAGATGATCAGGGCCGCGGCGAAGATCGTCAGCACCACCATGCTGATGACCAGCCAGATGCGCTCCCACGGATCGATCTCCAGGCGGGGCCGGCCGCCCGGAGGCGTCTCGATGTCGGTCACGCCGTGCCGCCACGCGCCAGCATCGTCAGGTACATGGCGAGCCACAGCACGACGAGGACGACGGCGTAGAGCGCGAGGAACGTGACCGTCCCGACGGGGCGGAACTCCTCGTCGTCGTCGCCGGTGCCGTCGCCGCGGGGCTCGGCGAGGTCGGGTTCGTCGGCGAAGCTCATGCGTCCGCCTCCTCGTCGGCGGGGCTCGCTCGCGGGGCTGCAGGTCGACTGATCTCCCCCCACAGTCGCCAGGGTTGGGCGTAATCTAACCACAGTGCGTTGCCGGCCAACCACCACCCGTTGTTCGTGGCGAGCGGCAGCCGGACTGGTCGTGCGGACGCCCGGCGCCACCCTCGCGGTGATGCTCGCCGCCGGCACCTTCGTCGCCCTCGCGTGGTCTCCCCGGGCGGCCGCGCCCGCCACCGCGCAGGAGACGACCACCACGACCGCCGGCGACGGAGCGCAGGACGGTGCGCAGGACCCGGAGCAACTGGCGCTCGGATCGACCGTGTTCTCCCGGACCTGCACCGGCTGCCACCAGGCCGGCGGGGTCGGGCTCGTCGGCCAGTTCCCGCCGCTGAAGGACAACCCGAACGTCGCCGGCGCCACCGCCTACGTGGACCGGACCGTGCGCGAGGGCCGCCAGGGCGAGATCGTGGTCAACGGCGAGACCTACAACGGCGTGATGCCGGCGGTCGGCGCGGGCCTCAGCGACGAGGAGATCGCCGCGGTGGCCGCCTACGTGTCCGGCAACCTGACGCTGCCCGAGGGGGTGGAGGCGGCCGAGCCGGCGGCGCCCGACATCCCGGGCCCGCCCACGTCGGCGCTGGTGCTGACGTTCCTCGGCTTCGGGCTCGCGATGGCCGTGGCCGCGCTGGTGCTGGCCCCGCTGGTGCTGGGCCGCACCGACCGCCTGCACCTGTCGTGGGTCGACGCGTCGCTCAAGGCCTTCGTCATCGTCGCCTACTTCGTGGTGGCGGTGGTGCTCGTCCCGGGCCGGTTCATGGAGCTGGGCCAGGTCCAGGACCTCTCGCCCGACGTGCAGTACGTGCTCGGCTCGGTGGTGTGGGGCGGCGGGCTGCTGATCGGGCTGGTGGGCCTGTGGTGGGCCCGCCGGAGGGGGCTGGTGTGAGCGACGACGACCTCACGTTCTTCGACACCAACATCCCGTGCCTCGCCGCCTGCCCCGTGCACACCAACGCCGGCACCTACGTGGCCGCGATCGCCGACGGCGACGACGAGCTGGCCTACCTGACCGCCCGGCTGCCCAACCCGTTCGCCTCGGTCTGCGGCCGGGTCTGCGCCGCGCCGTGCGAGGACGCGTGCCGGCGGGGGCTGATCGACGAACCCATCGCCATCCGGGCGTTGAAGCGGTTCGCCACCGAGCGCTACGGCGTCGAGTCCGACCGCCCCGAGACCGCGCTCAAGGTGTCGGCGCCGCCGGCCGAGCCCCGCCCGCAGCGCGTGGGCGTCGTCGGCGGCGGACCGGGCGGGCTCGCCGCCGCCCACGACCTCGCCCGCCTCGGCTACCGGGTGACCCTGTACGAGGCGACCGACCGGCTCGGCGGGATGATGTGGCTCGGCATCCCCGAGTACCGGCTCGACCGCGACCTCCTCGCCGGCGAGATCCAGGCCATCGTCGATCTCGGCGTCGAGGTCCGCTACGACCTGCGCCTCGGCCGGGACGTGTCGCTGGAGCGGCTCCGGGCGCAGCACGATGCGCTGTTCCTGGCCTTCGGGGCCAACCTGGGGCGGGGCCTCGACATCGAGGGTCACGACGCCGACGGCGTGTTCCGGGCGCTGGAGTTCCTCATCAACATGAACCGCGGCTTCACCGTCGACGTCGGTGAGCGGGTGCTCGTCATCGGCGGCG
This sequence comes from Acidimicrobiales bacterium, assembly GCA_035693765.1. Taxonomy (GTDB): domain Bacteria; phylum Actinomycetota; class Acidimicrobiia; order Acidimicrobiales; family VFJN01; genus ZC4RG19. The sequence goes on along the minus strand of DASSGC010000281.1, from coordinate 5,164 downwards.
GCGACGTGGCCATGGACGCGGCCCGCACGGCGCTCCGGGCCGAGGCCTACGCCGAGGCCGGCGGCCGCGACCGCTTCGACGAGGCCGACGAGCGGGCCTCGGTCGTCGCGGCCGTCGACGCGGCCCGGACGGCGGCCCGCGCCGGCGCCCGCTCGGTGACCGTCCTCTCGCTGGAGTCGGCCGCCGAGCTGCCGGCGCACGAGTTCGAGGTCCACGAGGCCCGCAAGGAGGGCATCGAGTTCGTCCACCGGCGCGGCCCCGCCCGCATCGTGGTCGAGGGCGGGCGGGTCGTCGGGCTGGAGACGATCGGCGTCCGCTCGGTGTTCGACGCGGCGGGCCGCTTCGCGCCGGAGTTCGACACCGGAGACCGGCGGACCTTCGCCGCCGACACCGTGATCCTGGCCGTCGGCCAGACGGTCGACCTCGACGCGCTGGGGACGGACGGCGCACCCGCCATCTCGTCGCGCCGGACGATCGAGGTCGATCCCGACACGGGCGCCACCTCGATCGAGGGCATCTGGGCGGGCGGCGACGCGGCCAAGGGCCCGCGGACCCTCATCGACGCCATCGCCGACGGCCGCCGCTCGGCCGCCGACATCCACCGGCACTTCGGCGGCGAGACGCAGGCGCGGGCGCCGGGCCGGATGGTGCAGCTCCAGCAGTTCCACCGCCTCGACGACACCTACGACCGCTGGCAGCGGGTCGACCCGCCGACGATCCCCACCGGGCGCCGCATCGGGCTCGCCGAGGTCGAGTCCGGCTTCACCGAGCAGCAGGCACGTTGCGAGGCCAGCCGCTGCCTGCGCTGCTTCGCCAACATCCTGCTCGACGTCGAGCGGTGCGTCCTGTGCGCCCTGTGCTCCGACGTGTGCCCCTACGACCTCATCTCGCTCGTGCCCGCGGAGGAGGTCGGCGAGATCGCCGGCGCGTCGCCGGGAGGGACCGCGCTGTTGCTGGACGAGGACCGCTGCATCCGGTGCGCGCTCTGCATCGAGCGCTGCCCCACCGACGCCCTGTCGATGGGCATGTGGAGCGGCGTCGGGGTGCCGTCGATGGGCACGTGGAGCGGTGTCGGGGGGCCGGAGGGGGTGTCGCGGTGAGCCTGGGCCGGCGCCTGCGGACGAGCGCCGTCGGTCGGTCGATCGTCCGCCAGCCCGACCGCCGGACGCCCCGCGACCGCGCCGCCGGGCACTGGTCCAACTTCTTCCTGCACATCTACCCGGTGAAGATGCGGCGCCACGAGATCGGTGCCCGCTACTCGTGGTACCTGGGCGTGATCTCGCTGGTGCTGTTCGGCTCGCTCGTCGTGTCGGGCCTGTACCTCATGTTCTTCTACGTGCCGTCCCCGCAGAGCGCCTACGCCGACATCCAGCGCCTGCAGACCGAGGTGTCGTTCGGCCAGTACGTGCGGAACGTGCACCGCTGGTCGGCGCACCTGATGGTGCTCGCCGTGGTCGCGCACCTCGCCAAGGTCTTCTACCGCGGCGCCTACAAGCCGCCCCGGGAGTTCAACTGGGTCATCGGCGTGGTGCTGCTGATCCTCACGCTGCTGATGTCGTTCACGGGCTACCTGCTGCCGTGGGACCAGCTCGCGTACTGGGCCGTGACCGTCGGCTCCGAGATGGCGTCGTACGTGCCGTTGATCGGCGAGCAGGTGCAGGAGGTGCTGCTCGGCGGGCCGGTCGTGGGCGAGGCCGCGCTGCTGCGGTTCTACGTGCTCCACGTCGCCGCCCTCCCGCTGCTGATCACCTTCGCCGTCGTCCTGCACCTGTGGCGCTGGCGCAAGGACGCCATGCTCGACGTCGTCGTGGAGGAGCCGGGATGAGCGACGTACCCACCGGCGTGGGTCCCGAGCAGCCGGTCGTGATCGGCCGGGCGGGCACCGACGGCGGCGACGGCCGCGGCCCGCGCCGGGTGCTCGGCGTGGTGCCCGGCCGGCCCCCCGTGGGGGAGCGCAAGGACCTCGACGAGCAGGACGCGGTCATGGTGTGGCCCCACCTGCTGGTGCGCCATGCGGTCGTCGCCCTGGCGACGCTGCTCGTCGTGCTGCTGCTGGGCGTGTTCGTCGACGCCCCCCTGCGCGAGGTCGCCAACCCGACCGTCACGCCCAACCCGGAGAAGGCCCCCTGGTACTTCGCCGGGCTGCAGGAGCTGCTCGCCCACTTCCACCCGCTCGTCGCCGGCGTCCTGGTGCCGGGCGCCATCGTGGTCGGCCTGGTCGCCCTGCCCTACATCGACCGCAACCCCTACCGGCGCCCGCGCCACCGCAAGGTGGCCGTCGTGGCGTTCACGAGCTTCCTGGTGATCTGGGTGGCCCTGACCCTCGTCGGGTTCGCCTTCCGCGGACCGAACTGGACCTGGGTCTGGCCCTGGGAGAGCTGGCACGGAGAGCTATGAGCGACCCCACCGACGTCGACGACCACAGCGAGCGCGCCGGCACCGAGGCGCCGGGCGAGCAGGCGGGCGAGCAACCCCGCGCCCAACCGGTGGCGATGCCGCGCCGCCGATTCCTCACCAACACCTGGCGGGCCGGCGGCCTGGCCATCGCCGCCGCCGGCGCGTGGACCGCCTGGGACCTGCTGCAGCCCGGCGAGACCACCGGCTTCGGCGGCGTCGTGGAGACGGTGCCGCCCGACGCCGTGCCCGAGGACGACGTGCTGCCGGCCCCGACCGCTCGCGCCTACCTCACCGTGGTCGACGGCGAGGTCACCGCCCTGTACTGGAAGTGCACGCACCTGGGCTGCCGGGTCCCGTGGTGCGCCAGCTCGGGGCGGTTCGAGTGCCCGTGCCACGGATCGGTCTTCAGCCGCGCCGGCGACTACATCAGCGGCCCCGCGCCGCGGGGCATGGACCAGTTCGCCACCACGGTGCAGGGCGGCGTCGTCGTGATCGACACCGCGGACGTCATCGAGGGCCGCCCCCACGGCGACACGCTGCTCGACCAGCCCGCCCGCGGGCCCTCGTGCATGGGCGGTGGGGAGTGATGGCCGGCTTCTCCGACCAGCCCGCCCGCGGGCCCTCGTGCATGGGCGGTGGGGAGTGATGGCCGGCTTCTCCGACGACCCCGCGCTCGACGCCTCCACCGACCGCTGGATGCGCTGGGGCACGGCGCTGATCGTGGCGTTCGTGCTGGCCTTCCCGCTGTACCGGTGGGTGGAGCCGTCCAACCGCGACGACGCCCGGGCCGACCAGCTCGCCTCGCTCGGCGCCGAGGGCCAGAGCCTGTACGGGCAGAACTGCGGGTCGTGCCACGGGGCCGAGGGCGAGGGCAGCACCGGCCCGGCGCTCAACTCCCAGCAGTTCCAGACCGTGACGTCGGACGACCAGATGAGCCAGCTCGTCGCGGTGGGCGTCCCCGGCACGAGCATGAGCGCCTGGTCCCAGGACTTCGGCGGCGCGTTCACCAGCCAGCAGATCCGTGCCGTGGTCACCTACGTGCGGTCGTGGCAGGAAGGGGCGCCGGACCGTCCCGACTGGCGCGAGTGCTGCCCCTCGCCGGGGGCCTGACGCGGCAGGCGGCGTCGTCCGGGCCGGTCTCGGGCCCCTGCCGCCGGGCGGTACGCTCTCGCGCAGGCCGGGGTCTTGTCGCGAAACGAGACGAGATGCCAGAGACAGCGAGGAAGGCGGCGCGGGCACGCGCCGCCGTGTTGCTGGTTGCCCGGCCGGCGCCTGCGGCGGTTCGCCACCCGGACCGGTGACCGGCGCCGTATGACCGAGCGGCGCTCACGCCGGCACGCCACCCACGACATGACCTACAGCCTGGGCATCGATCTCGGTACCACCTTCACCGCCGCGGCGGTGGTGCGGTCCGCGCGCGCCGAGGTGGTCACGCTCAGCTACCGGACGACGTCGATCCCGACCGTGGTCGCCCTCACCGAGGACGGCGAGTTCGTCATCGGCGACACCGCGGAGCGGCGGGCGCTGGGCACGCCCGAGCGCGTCGCCCGCGAGTTCAAGCGCCGGGTGGGCGACCCCGTCCCGGTGCTGCTCGGCGGCACGCCGGTCTCGGTCGACCGCCTGCTGGCCGAGGTGCTGCGGCACGTCCACCGCACCGTGTCGGCCACCGAGGGCGCCCCACCCGCGAGCACGGTCGTCACCCATCCGGCCAACTGGGGGGCGTTCAAGCAGGACGTGCTCGTGCAGGCCCTCCGGCAGGCGGAGATCGACCACGCCAGCCTGCTGCCCGAACCCGTGGCCGCCGCCACCTGGTACGCGGCGTCCGAACGCCTGGCCCCGGGTGCCACCGTGGCCGTCTACGACCTGGGCGGGGGCACGTTCGACGCCGCGGTGCTGGAGATGGGCGTCGACGGCCGGTTCGTCGTGCGGGGCCGGCCCGAGGGCATCGAGCGCCTCGGCGGCATCGACGTCGACGCGGCGGTGATGGGCCACGTGCTCCGGGTGCTCGGCCCCGCCGCCGACCGCCTCGACCCGACCGACGCCGCCATCACGCTCGCGATGGCCCAGCTCCGGCGCGAGTGCGTCGAGGCCAAGGAGGCCCTGTCGGCGGAGACGTCGGTGTCGATCCCGGTGATGCTGCCGTCCCACCGCGAGAACGTGCTCCTCCACCGCCGCGAGCTGGAAGACCTCATCGGCCCGCTCCTCGGCCCCACCACCGAGGCGCTGGCCCGGGCGGTCGCGTCCGCCGAGCTGCCGGCCGGTCGACCGGGTGCGGTGCTGCTGGTGGGCGGCGCGTCCCGCATGCCGCTGATCGCGCGTGAGGTCACGACCGCGCTCGGCCTCCCGGTGGCGGTCGACGCCCACCCCAAGCACCCCGTGGCGCTGGGTGCCGCGCTCGTCGCCGCCGCCCGCGCGCCGGCGCCGGCGGCCGTGCCGGCCGCGCTGCCCTCGTCGCCTGCGCCGCCCCCCACATCGCCGCCCGCCTCGCCCTCGCCGCCGCCTGCCGGGTGGGGTCCGGCCGCGTCACCCTCGCCGCCCTTGCCGCCGCCCGCCTCGCCCTCGCCCCCCGGGTGGCGCCCCGCCGCGCCACCCGGGCCGGCGCCGTCCGGGCCGCCGGTGCGGCGGCAGGCCCCGGGTGCGCCGCCCTCGGGGCCGCCGGTGCGGCGGTCCGCGCCGGGTGCGTCGCCCTCCGGGCCACCGATCCGGCCCCGGCCGCCGCCCTCGGGGCCGCCGCCTGGCCCTGGCGGCGCTGCTCGCCGGTGCGATG
>DASSGC010000280.1:0-16696 GCA_035693765.1 Acidimicrobiales bacterium | reverse complement strand
CACACCGACCCAGCGCGACTGGCACCGCCTCTCCACCTCGTGGCGCCCCCGCCTCGACGCGCAGATCGCGATGCTCGAACGCCTGCGCGACCGGCTCGACGGCTGCATCGGCTGCGGGTGCCTGTCGCTGCAGGTCTGCCGCCTCGTCAACCCGGGCGACCGGGCGGCCGAGTACGGCAGCGGCCCGCGCTGGGTGCTCGGCGACCCCGAGCCGGACGAGGCGGGCAACCGGTCGACGTCGGGTTGAGCGCCGCCCGTCCCGGCGTCCGCGAGACTGCCGGCATGGACGACCTCCACTTCCTGCCCGCGACCGGGCTGGCCCGCCTGCTGCGCGACGGGGCCGTGTCGAGCGCCGAGCTGCTCGAGCACTACCTGGCCCGGGTGGAGGAGCACCGCGGCCTGAACGCGATCGTCGCTCTCGACGCCGACCGGGCCCGCGACCGGGCCGCGGCCGCCGACGCCGCCCGCGCCCGGGGGGAGACCTGGGGTCCCCTCCACGGCCTGCCGATGACGGTGAAGGACGCCTTCGAGACCGAGGGGGTGGTCACCACCTCGGGCGCGCCGGAGCTGGCGGATCACGTGCCGGCGCGCGACGCGGACGCCGTCGCGCTGCTGAAGGCGGCGGGTGCGGTCGTGTTCGGCAAGTCGAACCTGCCCCTCTACGCCGGCGACCTCCAGACCTACAACGCCGTCTACGGGCGCACCGACAACCCGTGGGCACCCGACCGCACGGTCGGCGGGTCGTCGGGTGGCTCGGCTGCGGCCCTGGCCGCGGGGCTGACCGGGTTGGAGCTGGGGAGCGACATCGGCGGGTCGATCCGCAACCCGGCCCACTTCTGCGGCGTGTTCGGCCTGAAGCCGACCTGGGGCATCGTGCCGCTGCGCGGGCACATCCCGGGGCCGCCCGGCGCGGTGGCGCCGACCGACGTGGGCGTGGCGGGGCCGCTCGGGCGCAGCGCCGGCGACCTCGCCCTGGCCCTCGAGGTGCTGGCCCGGCCGTCGCCGGCGGACGCGATCGGCTGGTCGCTGGCGCTGCCGCCGCCCCGCAACGAGGGCGCCGTCGCGGGCCTGCGGGTGGCCACCTGGTTCGACGACCCCTTCACCCCCGTCAGTGCGGAGACCCGGACGCTGCTCGACGCCGCCGCCGCGGCGCTGGCCGGGGCGGGGGCGCGCGTGACGCCGGTGACACCACCGGCGGGGCTGGCGGAGCTGGTGCCCCTGTGGGAGCGCCTCGTGCTGCCCCTCATGGAGGCGGGGGTGGACGACGACACGTTCGACGCGTTCTGCGGGGTCGAGGCGACACCGGTCGCCGCCGACGAGCCGGCCCCGGTCCGGGCGCTGCGGGCAATCACCGAGCGCCACCGGGCGTGGCTCCGCGCCGACGAGCACCGCCACCGGCTGCGCGAGCGCTTCGCCCGCTTCTTCGACGACCACGACGTGCTGCTGGCCCCGGTCATGCCCACGGCGGCCTTCCCGCACGACACCGAGGGCGAGCTGATCGGCCGCACCCTCGACGTGGACGGCGTGACGCGGCCGTACCTCGACGGCATCGCCTGGAACGGCGCCATCGGTGTGCTGCTGCTGCCCGCGGCGGTGGCGCCGGTCGGGCGCACTCCGGGCGGCCTGCCGGTGGGCGTGCAGATCGTCGCTCCCCACCTGCACGACCGCACCGCGGTCGCGGTCGCGGGTCACGTGGAGGACCTGCTGGGCGGCTTCGTCCCCCCGCCCGGGTGCTGACCCCCCGGGGTCAGTCCACCATGGCGCCGTAGACCAGCGCCTTGAGCTGCGACCGGAAGTTGAAGGTGCCCGACGGCACGAGCTGGGTCATGAACACCGCGACGACCTCGTCGACCGGGTCGATCCAGAAGGTGGTCGAGGCCAGGCCGCCCCACATGTACTCACCGGGCGAGCCGACGACCTGGGTGGCGGCCGGGCCGTTGCTCACCGCCACGGTGAGCCCGAAGCCCATGCCCTCGAAGCCGACCTCGCCGTAGCCGCCCGGCAGCGCCACGGACCGCAGGTCGCCGCCGCCCGGCAGGTGGTTGGTGCGCATCAGCTCCACGGTGCGCGGGCCCAGCACCCGCACGCCGTCCAGCTCGCCGCCCTGCGCCAGCATCTGGCAGAACCGCAGGTAGTCGGCCGCGGTCGACACGAGGCCGCCGCCGCCCGACAGGAAGGCGGGATGCTCGCGGAAGGCGCTGGTCGTCGGGTCGTCGAGCAGCACCAGCTCCTTGGCCGCGTTCCGCCGGTAGAGGGCGGCGAACCGGTCGACCTCGCCGTCGGGCACCGAGAACCCCGTGTCGGGCATGCCCAGGGGCTCGAAGATCGCCTGCTGGAGGTAGCGGTCGAACCGCTGGCCCGACAGCACCTCGACCAGCCGGGCGCACACGTCGGTCGACAGCGAGTACAGCCACCGGGTGCCGGGGTGGAAGCGCAGCGGCTCCCCGGCGAGGCGCGTCATGTACTCGCCCAGCGTGGCGCCGCCGAAGCGCAGCGACGGCGCGCGGTCGGTCATGGCCGCGAGGTTCATCCGGGCCCCGCGGGGGCCGTAGCCGATGCCGGTCATGTGCATCATGGCGTCGCGCACCGACACGGGACGGACCGGGTCGACCAGCCGGAAGCCGCCGTCGCCGTCGGGCTCGCCCACCTTGAGGTCGCGGAACTCGGGGATGAACCGGTGCACCGGGTCGTTGAGCTGGAACAGGCCCCGCTCGTACAGCGTGAGCAGGGCCACACCGGTGATCGGCTTGGTCATCGAGTAGATGCGCCAGATGGTGTCGTCGCCCACGGCGCCGCCCCGTTCGCGGTCGCGGTGGCCGAGCGAGGAGGCATGGGCGACCTGGCCGCGCCGGGCGACGACGACCTGGCAGCCGGCGATCTTGCCGGGCTCGATGTAGCGGCTGCGCAGGTGCTCGTCGATGCGGGCCAGCCGGACTGCGTCGAATCCGGCGGCGTCGGGGTCGATCTTCAGGTCCACGGCCGGCGAGGCTACAGACTTCTGCCAGCGCGTGTCGGAATCTCTAACACGAGTGTGCCGACGGTCGACGGCTCGCGCCCGGGTGGGGAAACCGGCGACCGCTCGGGCGGGTCCGGTCCGTAGGATGCACGACCGCCGCGTCACCACGTCACGACCCACCATGGCCATCTCCCCCGCTGATCTCCGGTCCCGCCTCGGCGCGCTCACGCTGCACGACGAGCAGCGGCTGCGGCGCCGGCTCGACCGCGCCCGCCGGCCGGCGGGAGCCGCCCCTGACGGCGACGCCCTGGCGGCGCTCGCCGACGAGGTGGCACGGGCCGAGGAGCGGGTCCGGCGCCGGCGGGCGGCGGTGCCCGAGATCGGCTACCCGGCGAGCCTGCCGATCGCCGAGCGGGCCGACGACGTCCTCGCCGCCATCCGCGACCACCAGGTGGTGATCGTGGCCGGCGAGACAGGCTCGGGGAAGAGCACCCAGCTCCCCAAGATGTGCCTGGCGCTCGGCCGGGGCGTCCGGGGGATGATCGGCCACACCCAGCCGCGCCGTCTCGCCGCCCGCACCGTCGCCGCCCGCGTGGCCGAGGAGCTGGGTGGCCGGGTCGGCGACGTCGTCGGCTACAGCGTCCGCTTCTCCGACCAGGTGGGCGACCGTACGCTGGTCAAGCTGATGACCGACGGCATCCTGCTGGCCGAGATGCAGCGCGACCGGCTGCTCCGCCGGTACGACACGATCATCGTCGACGAAGCGCACGAGCGCAGCCTCAACATCGACTTCCTGCTCGGGTACCTGACCAACCTGCTCCCCCGCCGGCCCGACCTCAAGGTCGTGGTGACGTCGGCCACCATCGACACCGAGCGCTTCGCCCGCCACTTCGACGCCCCGGTGGTCGAGGTGTCGGGCCGCACGTACCCCGTCGACCTGCGCTACCGGCCCCTGGGCGAACCGCCCGCCCGCGGCGCCCGCGACGACCGCGACGACACGACCGCCCGCGGCCCGCGCTCCCGCCGCGGGAACGGACGCCCGGCCGCCCGCGCCCGCGGCGACGCCCGGGGCGTCGACCAGATCGACGGCATCCGCCGGGCCGTCGACGAGCTGCGGGCCGAGGGCCCCGGCGACATCCTCGTGTTCCTCAGCGGCGAGCGGGAGATCCGCGACACCGCCACCGCGCTCGGCGAGGCCGGCCTGCCCGGCACGGAGATCCTCCCGCTCTACGCCCGGCTCTCGGCCGCCGAGCAGCAGCGGGCCTTCCAGCCCCACCCCGGCCGGCGCATCGTGCTCGCCACCAACGTGGCCGAGACCTCGATCACCGTGCCCGGGGTCCGCTACGTCGTCGATCCCGGCACCGCCCGCATCTCGCGCTACAGCCGGCGCACCAAGGTGCAGCGCCTGCCCATCGAGCCGGTCAGCCAGGCCTCCGCCGACCAGCGGGCCGGGCGCTGCGGGCGGGTCGCCCCCGGCATCTGCATCCGGCTCTACGCCGAGGACGACTACGACAGCCGGCCGCCGTTCACCGAGCCCGAGATCCTGCGCACCAACCTGGCGTCCGTCGTCCTGCAGATGGCGGCGCTGGGCCTCGGCGACGTCGAGTCGTTCCCCTTCGTCGACCCGCCCGACGCGCACGCCATCCGCGACGCGGTCGCGCTGCTGGTCGAGCTGGGGGCCATGACCGGCGACCGCGAGCTCACCGGCCTGGGCCGGCGCCTGGCCCGGCTGCCGGTCGACCCGCGGTTCGGGCGGATGATCCTCGAGGCCGACCGGCACGGCTGCGTGCGGGAGGTGCTGGTGATCGCGGCGGGGCTGTCGATCCAGGACGTGCGGGAGCGCCCGACCGGGCTGGAGGCGGAGGCCGACGAGCTGCACGCCCGCTTCGCCGACCCCGACTCGGACTTCGTGGCGCTGCTCAACCTGTGGCGCTACCTGGAGGGCGAGCAGCGGGCCCGGTCGTCGTCGGCCTTCCGGCGCATGTGCCGGGCGGAGCACCTCCACCACGTGCGGGTGCGGGAGTGGCAGGACCTGGTGCGCCAGTTGCGGGAGGTGACCAACGAGCTGGGGATCCGCCGCAACACCGCGCCGGCCGAGCCGGAGGCCGTCCACCGGTCGCTGCTGGCGGGGCTGCTGTCGCACGTCGGCATGTACGACGCACCGCGGCGCGACTTCCTCGGCGCCCGCCAGACCCGTTTCGTCGTCGCGCCCGGGTCGGTGCTGCACCGGAAGGCACCCGCGTGGGTCATGGCCGGCGAGCTGGTGGAGACCAACCGGCTCCTGGCCCGCATGGTGGCCCGCATCGATCCCGGCTGGATCGAGCCGCTGGCCGAGCACCTGGTGCGGCGCAGCTACGGCGAGCCGGCGTGGGTGGCCCGCCGGGCGGCGGCGATGACCAGCGAGCGGGTGACGCTGTACGGGCTGCCGATCGTCGACGGCCGCCGGGTGCCGCTGTCCCGCCTCGATCCGGCCACGGCCCGCCGGATGTTCATCGAGCACGCGCTGGTGGCCGGCGACTGGGCGGGCCGCCACGCGTTCGTCGACGCCAACCGGGCGCTGCTCGACGAGGTGGCGGCCCTGGAGGAGCGGGCCCGCCGGCGCGACCTCCTGGTCGACGACGCCGCACTGGTCCGGTTCTTCGACGCGCGGCTGGGCCGCGACGTCACCTCGGGCCGGCACTTCGAACGCTGGTGGCGCCAGGCCCGCGAGCGCGACCCCGACCTGCTGACCTTCACCCTCGCCGACCTGATCGAGCCGGGGGCGGCCGCGGTGGAGGGCGACGCGTTCCCCACCACCTGGCACCAGGGCGACCTGGCGCTCGACGTGAGCTACACGTTCGGGCCCGGGGCCGAGGACGACGGCGTGACGGTCCACGTGCCGCTCGTGTTGCTCAACCGGGTGCGGCCGGACGGGTTCGACTGGCAGGTGCCCGGCCACCGCCTCGACCTGGTGGTGGCCCTGGTCCGATCGCTGCCCAAGCCGGTGCGCCGCCGGCTGGTGCCGGTGCCCGACCGGGCCCGCGAGGCACTGGACGGCATCGGGCCCGGCGACGGGCCGCTGGCCGAGGTGCTGGCCCGGCGCCTGGCCACGCTCGCCGGTGAGCGCGTGACCGCCGGCGACTTCGACCTCGGCAAGGTGCCGGGCTACCTGCGCGTGCGGTTCGCCGTGGAGGACCGCGACGGCGCCGAGGTCGCCGCCGGGCGCGACCTGGCGGTCCTGCAGCGCGAGCTCGGTCCGCAGGTGCGGCGGGCCGTCGCCGCCGCGGCCCCCGCCGTCGAGCGGCGCGGCCTCGTCGCCTGGGACATCGGCACGCTGCCCCGGGTCGTCCAGGCCGCCGCGGGCGGCCCGCCGGTGCAGGGCTACCCGGCGCTGGTCGACGAAGGCGAGACCGCCGGCGTGCGGGTCATGGCGACTGCGACCGACCAGGCCCGGGCGATGGCGGCCGGCACCCGCCGCCTGCTCCTGCTGGCGGTGCCGGCGGCCCGGCGCGAGGCCGAGCGGCGCCTGCGGTCGGTCCCGGCCCTGGCGGCCGCCCGCCCGCCCTATCCCGGGATCGCAACGCTGGCCGACGACTGCGTGGCGGCGGCCGCCGACCGGATCGTCGCCGCCGAGGGCGGGCCGGCGTGGGACACCGACGGGTTCGGCCGCCTGGCGGCCGCAGCCCGCGCCCGGCTCACGCCCCTCGCGGCCGGCGCCGCCGGCCAGGCCGCCGATCTGGTGGCCGCCGCGCTCGCGCTGGAGGTGCGGCTGGCCGCCACCCGGGCACCGGCGCTGCGACCGGCGGTCGCCGACATGCGGGCCCAGTGCCGGTCGCTGGTCGTCGCGGGCTTCGTCAGCCGTGCGGGCCTCGGCCGGTTGCGCGACATCGGCCGCTACCTCGACGGCATCGGGGTCCGCCTCGACAAGCTGGGCGAGCGGGCCGACCGGGACCGGGCGCTGATGGCGCGGGTGCGGGCCCTGGAGGACGCGTACCTGGCCGCCCGCGACGCCCTCCCGCCCGAGGGGCGGGCGGCGCCCGCGGTGGTCGACGTGGCCTGGCTGCTGGAGGAGCTGCGCATCGGCCTGTTCGCCCAGGTGCTCGGCACGGCCCGGCCGGTCAGCGAGCAGCGGGTGGTGCGGGCGCTGGCGCGTCTGGGGACCGATCTGGCGGGGAGTCGACCAGATCGGTCACCGGAACGGACCTGATCAGCCCACCTGGCGGTCGCGGCCGGCCCAGTAGGGCCCGCGCAGCTCGCGCTTGAGCAGCTTGCCGGAGGGGTTGCGGGGCAGCACGGCGGCGAAGTCGACCGACTTGGGCAGCTTGTACCCGGCGAGGTGCTGGCGGGCGAACGTGATGATGTCGGCTTCGAGGTCGGGCCCGGCGGTGCTGCCCTCGGTCGGCACCACGATGGCCTTCACCGCCTCGCCCCAGCGCTCGTCGGGCACGCCGATCACGGCGACGTCGGCCACCGCCGGGTGCCTGGCCACGACGTTCTCGACCTCGGCCGGGTACACGTTCTCACCGCCCGACACGATCATGTCCTTCACCCGGTCGTGCAGGTAGAGGTAGCCGTCGGCGTCGACGAACCCCGCGTCGCCCGTCCGGAACCAGCCGTCGGCGGTCATGGCCTCGGCCGTGGCCACCGGGTTGTTCCAGTACCCGGCCATGTTCTGGTGCGACCGGGTCCACAGCTCGCCGACCTCGCCGACGGGCTTGTCCTCGCCGGTGCCGGCGTCGACCACCCGCACCTCGACCCACGGGTAGGGCTTCCCGCACGAGCGCAGGAGCTGCGGCCGGCCGGCCGGATCGTGGTCGACGCCGTCGAGCTGGGTGATGGCGCCGGTCGTCTCGGTGAGCCCGTAGACCTGGATGAACTCGCACCCGAAGGTCTCCATGCCCTGGATCAGCACCTTGTCGGTGATGGGCGACGCCCCGTAGACGAGGGCGCGCAGCGTGGAGAAGTCGGTGGTCTCGACGCCGGGCGTCATGAGCAGGAACTGGATCACGGCCGGCACCATGAACGCGTTGGTCACCCCGAAGGCCGGGATGGCGGCGAGCACCGCCGCCGGGTCGATGTCGCGCAGGACCACCGTGCGGCACCCGTGGTGGAGCCCCACCATCGCCCAGCCGGCGCCGGCGATGTGGAACATCGGCATCATCGCCAGGTTCACCGAGTCCTCGGTGAAGCGCCACTGGCCCGCCAGGCCGGCGACACCGGAGAAGAAGTTGTCGTTGGTCAGCATCACGCCCTTGGGCAGGCCGGTGGTGCCCGAGGTGTAGAGCTGGAAGGCGACGTCCCCGCCGGCGGGCTCGACGCCGGGGTCGGTGGCCGGCTGGGCGCCGATCCAGGCCTCGTAGTCGGGCCACCGCTCGTGGCCGCCGACGGCGACGACCGTGTGGACCCGGACGAGATCGGACTCGATCTTCTCGACGTGGCCGGCGAACTCGGGACCGACGACGACCACTTCGGCCTGGGCGTCATCGATGATGGTCGCCATCTCGGGGGCGGCGAGGCGCCAGTTGACCGACACGTTGACCGCGCCCAGCTTCGCCAGCCCGAACGTCACGTCGAACCAGGGCAGGCCGTTCTTGTCGATGAAGGCCACGCGGTCGCCGGGACCGACGCCGGCCGCCCGCAGCGCCTGGGCGGCCTGGTTGGACCGCCGGTCGAGCTCGCCGAAGGTGACCGACCGCCCGTCGACCTCGAGCGCGGGTGCGTCGGGCCGGCGCGCCGCGTGCACCCGGATGACGTCGGCGATGGTGGCGATGTCCGCCCGCGCGCTGCTCATGGCGATGGTCCCCCTCTGCTCTCCGTGCCCGCACCAACGTAGGGGTTCCCGCCGCATCTCGCCCGCGGGCCGGGCCGGCCTCCGGTACGTTCGGGATGGCTACGATCGGTGCTGTTGACGCAGGGGGTCCCGACCATGTCGTCTATTGACGTCGAGGGGCGGGCGTCGGCCATACTCGACAGAGTCGCGAGCAGCCGGCACGGGTCGGCGAGTCGTGGGGTGGTGCAACCGAGGGGGAAAGGGTGGTCCGCGAGCGGCGGTACTGACGCATGAGGCCCTTCGACGACCGCCGAGCCCGCCGCAGCCGCCGCGGGTCGGGCACTGCGCCTTCCCCGGACGAGCCGAGCGCGGTCGCAGCGCGCGCCGCGTGCCCGCCGCCCGGGCCGCACGTGGGTGCCGTGCCCGGCGGTGCCACCGGCGGCACCGGTGGCTCCGGCGGCACCGACGCCCCCGCCGGGGGGCCGCTCGTCTTCCCCCGCGACGTGCGCTGGGGGGTGTCGGCGTCGGCCGTGGTCGCGGTGGTGGGCTCCGTGGCGCTGTCCACGCAGTGGGGCGACAGCGACGACGACTACCTGCTCATCCACGGGGTGGTGGCGCTGCCGTTCCTGCTGTGCAGCCTGGCCTTCAGCCACCGCGCCCAGCGCGAGGGACCGGCCGAGTACCGCGCGTTCTGGCAGCGGTGGGAGGCGGCGCTCGCCCTCGGGGCGCTGGCGTGCGTGGCTGCGATCGGCGCGGTCGTGTGGCACGCCGATGCGCTGGTGGTCGTCGACATGCTGCTGCTGGTGGCCACCGTGCCCCTGTGGGTGTCGGCCACGGTCCACATGGCCCGGGCGCAGGCGGGCAAGCGCGACGTGTCGGTCGACGTGATCGACGCGGCCATGGCGGTCCTCGTCCTCGGGGCGCCCGGCCTGCTCGTGGTGGCCGAGCCCCTGCGGGACAGCACCCAGGTCGTGTTCGCCGTGCCGTTGTTCCTGACGGTGCTGCTGGCGCCGGCGGGGGCCTACCTCTCGCTCGTCAACCTGGCCCGCATCCCCCCGGCCGAGCGGACGGCCCAGGCGCTGGGCACGCTCCTGCCGCTCGGGCTGGCCGCCAACGTGTCGCTCCAGCTCGCCCGCATCCTGGCGGGGGTCGACGTGCCGCTCCCGGTGGCGATCACCGCCCACGCGTCGCAGATGGCGCTGCTCATGGTGGTGCCCGTGTGGGCCCACCGGCACACGACCGGCCGGCTCGACGACCTCGCCCCCGAGCAGCAGTTCCGGGCGAGCAACCCGATGCCCTACGTCAGCGCGGCGGTGCTGCCGCTGCTCGCGATCTTCGTGTTCGTGACCCGGGACGGCCGCCCGTGGGGCATCCCCTTCCTGGCCGTCGTCCTGCTGGCGGTCATCGTCTTCAACGCCCTGCGCTACACGCTCATGAGCAGGGAGACCCAGCGCCTGCACGCCGAGCTGGCCCACATGGCGGAGGAGCGGCGGCGGCTGCTCGCCAACATGGTGCGGGCCCTGGAGGACGACCGGCGGCGCACGGTGTCGGAGCTGCACACGCAGCTCGTCGGCTCGCTGACCAGCCTGGCGTCGATCACCCAGACCGCGTCCGTCACGCTGCCGACCGACTCCGCCCTGGTCGTGCAGGAGACGATCGGGCAGCTCCAGGGCGACCTGCGCGACCGGGCCGAGGAGCTCCGCCAGCTCATGGTGGCGATGCGACCGGCGGCGTTCGGCGAGAGCGGCGACGCGGCCGGGGGCGGCGAGTCGGGGCCCGACGACACGACCCTCGGCACCGCGCTGCTCGCGTACGCCTCCGACCTGTACCGCGAGCGGGCGACGCGCACCGTCAGCGTGCACGTCGACCCCGACCTGGAGCTCGACCGGTCGACGATGACGATCGTCTACCGCATCGCCCAGGAGGCGCTGCTCAACGCCGCCCGCCACGCCCGCGCCCACGCCGTGTCGGTGGCGGTGACCGCGAGCGACGGCGGGATCCTGGTCGAGGTGCACGACGACGGCATCGGCTTCGAGCCCGAGCGGGTGACCCACGGCTCGGGCCTCGCCGCCATGCAGGTCTTCACCAACCTGGGCCGGGGCGACCTGACGGTGCGGTCGAGCCCCGGCCGGGGCACGCTGGTGCGGAGCAGGCTGGGCGCGCGGGCGGAGGCGACGCCCGGGCCGCGCACGGGCCGTGGGCACCTGCGGCTGGTGCCCACGGCGAAGGGCGCCGGCAGGGACGGCTGATCGGCGCGCCGGCTCAGACGAGGTCGAGTGCGCCCAGGCCGGCGACGACGAACCGGCAGGCCAGGTCGACGGCCTCCTCGTCGGAGACCTGGCCGGCCATGGCCAGCTCGCCCACGTGCAGCACGGCACCCATGGCGGCCGCGCCGCCGGTCATGGTGACCGGGAGGGGCTGCCCGGCGGGGGCCAGCAGCGCGTTGAGCTCGCCGGCCAGCCGGGCCTTCACGGCCATGGCCTGCCCGACGATGCCCGGTTCGCCCGATCCCCAGGGCTCGAGGATCAGCAGCCGGTAGGCGTCGCGGTGGGTGCCGAAGTAGGCGAGGAGGGCGGTCACCAGCTCGGTGAGTCGCTTCTCGGTCGAGCGCGGCGCGCGCACGGCCGACTGGACGACCTCGAGCACCTCGCCCACGAGACGCTCCATCACCTCCCGGTAGAGCTCGGGCCGCCCGTCGGGGAAGTAGTGGTAGAGCAGGGTCTTCGACACACCCGCGAGGGTGGCCACCTCGGCCAGACCGGCCTGGGTGTAGCCCCGGCTCGCGAACGTCTCCTCGGCGGCCGCCACCAGGAGCGCCTTGCGTTCCTGCGGAGCCAATCTGCGTGTGGTCGCTTCGCCCACCCGTCTGTCCTTCCCCGTCGGTTCCCAGGCGGCACGCCGACCGTGCGGTCGATCCGCGCCCTGCCGTCGCTCCGTGCGACGAACCTGTGGCCACCACGGTACTGAACGTGGACAGCGGGAGCGGAGCAGTGGCGTGACCCGCACAATGGCTTACTGACGCGTCAGCATACGTCGTCGGGACGCCGTGCACCCGCCGCCCCCGGCCCGTCGACTATCGTCACATGAATGCAACATCGCTGGGGGGCGAGGGTCGTGAGACGCGGGCGCGCACCAACGAGCGCACAGACGACCGCACAGACGCGTGCACGGAAACGTGCACGGCCGCGCGTGCAGATGGCGACGGTGGCGCTGGCGGCGGTGGTCGGCGTGCTGGCCGCCACCGTCACCGCCTGCGGCGCGCCCGAGGAGGACCGCCTGGGGCCCGCCGCGGCACCGATGACCACGCAATCGCCCTCGGCGTCCACGACCGCGGCGCCCGCACCGGTCGACCCGGCCGCCGCGGCGCCGCTCGGGCGGCGGGCCGGCCGCACCGGTCCCCCGCCCGGCGGCGCGCTCGGCAACCCCGACGGCGGGGCGGAGGTCCCCGCCGAGGCCCGGGCGGTCGACACGTCTCGGCCCGACCGGGTGATCGGCGACGGCACGCCCGCGAGCTGCACCTCGGCCGCGGTCGTCGACGCCGTCGCCGCCGGCGGGATCATCACCTTCGACTGCGGTCCGGCGCCGGTCACCATCACCCTCGACGCGACCGCCAAGATCCGCAACGACACCGGGCCCGAGATCGTGCTCGACGGCGGCGGCAAGGTGACCCTGAGCGGTGGCGGCACGCGCCGGATCCTCTACATGAACACGTGCGACGAGGCTCAGGTCTTCACCACCTCGCACTGCCAGGACCAGGATCACCCTCGCCTCACCGTGCAGAACCTCACCTTCGCAGACGGGAACGCCACCGGCGAGACGGTCGAGGGCGGCGGCGGTGGCGCCATCTTCGTCCGGGGCGGCCGCCTCAAGGTCGTGAGCTCGCGCTTCGTCCGCAACGTCTGCGACCCCACCGGGCCCGACGTGGGCGGCGCCGCCATCCGGGTGCTGAGCCAGTCGCAGGGCCTGCCCGTCTACGTGGTCGGCAGCACGTTCGGCGGGGCCGCGGGCGAGGGTGGCCGCTGCTCCAACGGTGGCGCCCTGAGCAGCATCGGCGTGTCGTGGGAGATCATCAACAGCGTGATCACCCACAACGAGGCCACCGGCAGCGGCGCCAACCCGGCGCAACCGGGCACGCCGGGCGGTGGCAGCGGGGCGGCGATCTACACCGACGGCAACCGCTTCACCGTCCGCATCGCCGGCTCGGTGATCGAGGACAACCACGCCAACGAGGGTGGCGGCGCGGTGTTCTTCGTCAGCAACGACCGCACCGGCACGATGACCATCGAGAGCTCGACGCTGCAGCGCAACCCCAGCGACGGCTTCGGCACGCCGGGCTTCCCCGGCATCTTCTTCCTCGGCAGCGGGCAGCCGGAGGTGCGCGACTCGACGTTGGCCTGACCCCCGCCGCCGGCCGCCGTGAGATTCGCCGCTCCGGCACAAAAGGACTGTTCGTTACTGACGCGACAGTCTAATGTGACGGGTGACACACATGGCAATGCACGTGTGCCATCCGATGAGGGGGACAACCACATGAGCCGACGATCGAGAACGCGTCCCGCGTTCGCGCTCCTGAGTGCGCTGCTCGCCATGCTCGCACTCGCCGCCGCGAGCGTCGTGGCCACGCCGACCGGCGCGGGAGCGCAGACCAACCCGTTCGCCCGGGGCCCGGCCCCGACCGAGGCCAGCGTCACCGCGCTACGGGGCCCGTTCGCCACCGCCACGGTGTCGGTACCCGCCAGCGTGGCCGGGTTCAACGGGGGCACCATCCACTACCCGACCGACACGAGCCAGGGAACCTTCGGCGCCGTGGCGCTGGCACCGGGCTTCACCGCCACCAGCGCCAGCTACGCCTGGGCCGGGCCCCGCATCGCCTCGCAGGGCTTCGTCGTGTTCCTGATCGACACCAACTCGCGGTTCGACCAGCCCAACAGCCGGGGCACGCAGCTCCAGGCCGCGCTGGACTACCTGGTCAACCAGAGCTCGGTGCGCAACCGCATCGACCCCGCCCGGCTCGCCGTGTCCGGCCACTCCATGGGCGGCGGCGGCTCGCTGGCCGCGGCCAACGCCAACCCGACCCTCCAGGCCGTGGTGGCCCTCCAGCCCTGGCACAACACCAAGAGCTGGCCCGGGATCCGGGTGCCCACCATGATCATCGGGGCGCAGAACGACACCATCGCGTCGGTCTCGGCCCACTCGTCGCCCTTCTACAACAGCATCCCGGCCTCGTCGGAGAAGGCCCTGCTCGTACGGGCCGGCGCCGGCCACGGCCTCGGTACCACCAACGACAACATCCAATCGAAGTTCGCCATCTCCTGGCTGAAGCGCTACGTCGACAACGACACGCGGTACGACCAGTTCCTCTGCCCGCCGCCCGCCACCGGCGGCAGCACCGGGATCTCCGAGTACCGCAACACCTGCCCCAACAGCTGACGGGGCGACACGCATCGCACGGTGGCGGCCGCCCCGGCGGCCGCCACCGGCGCGTCACGGCGCGGCGTCGATCGCCTCCAGCGCCACCACCGCCCGGCCCTCCTCGTCCGAGGAGGCCAGGTCGACCCGGGCCCGCAGGGCCCAGTCCCGGTCGCCCGCCGGGTCGTCGAGGGCCTGGCGGACGGTCCACGCCTCCGGCCCCTCGACCACCGTGACCAGCGCCCCGGCCCGGGCCTCGGCGCCGATGCCGACGGCGTCGTGCCGGTCCCAGTACCCGGCCATCGCCTCGGCCAGCCGCTCCGCCGGCCAGTCCCGGCCCGGCTGGCGCGCCGCCACCTCCGCGTAGGCGCGCCGGGCCAGCAGCTCCACCCACAGGAACAGCTCGTTGCGCACCATCACCCGGAACGCCCTCGTGTTGGCCGTCACCCCGGCCGGGCCGCCCGCCCGCGCCGCGGCGCCCCGGACCGGCGCCGCCGCCTCCTCGATCTCCTCGATCTCGTCGGGGTGGCGCAACAGCTCCCACTCGTCGAGCAGGCTGGAGTCGACCTGGCGCACGGTCTCGCCCAGCCACTCGGTGAGGTCGAACAGCGCCTCGGTCTTGGCGTCCTCGGGCACGTTCTGGACCAGGCCCTTGTAGGCGTCGGACAGGTACCGCAGCACCAGCCCCTCCGACCGGGCCAGCCCGTAGTGACCCACGTAGTCGGTGAACGTCATCGACCGCTCGTACAGCTCGCGGGCCACCGACTTCGGGCGGATGGTGTGGTCGACCACCCACGGGTGTCGGGTCGCGTAGGCGTTGAACAGCTCGTAGGTGAAGTCGCGCAGCGGCTTCGGGTGCTCCAGCTTGTCGAGGATGGCCATGCGCTCCTCGTACTCGACCCCCTCCCGCTTGAGCTGAGCCAGGGTGTCGGCCCGCAGCTTGTCGAGCTGGGCCGCCAGCACCACGCCCGGGTTCTCCAGCACGGCCTCCACGAGCGAGAGCACGTCGAGGGGGTAGGTGGGCGAGGTGCGGTCGAGGTGTCCCACGGCCTCCAGCACGAACGGCGACAGCGGCTGGTTGAGGGCGAAGTCGGCCTGCAGCTCCACGGTGACCCGCACCAACCGGCCCACCTCGTCGGGCTCGTCGAGCCGCTCGATGATCCCCGCGCCGAGCAGCGAGCGGTACATGGCGATGGCCCGGCGGATGTGGCCGCGCTGCCGCGGCCGGGGGTCGTGGTTCTCCAAGAGCAGCGCCCGCATGGCCCCGCAGCCGTCGCCCGCCCGGTCCAGCACGTTCAGCAGCATCGAGTGCGACACCGCGAAGCTCGAGGTCAGCGGCTCGGGCGGGGCCGCCGCCAGGCGGGCGAAGGTGTCGTCGCTCCATGGCACGTACCCCCGTGTCGGCGGCTTGGCCTTCACGATCTTGCGCCGCTTGCGGGCGTCGTCGCCCGCCTTGGCCACCGCCTTCTCGTTCTCGATGACGTGCTCGGGAGCCTGCGCCCACACGTAGCCGACCGTGTCGAACCCGGCCCGGCCGGCCCGCCCCGCGACCTGGTGGAACTCCCGGGCCGACAGCAGGCGCGACGACGAGCCGTCGTACTTGCAGAGCTGGGTCAGCAGCACGGTGCGGATGGGGACGTTGATGCCGACGCCGAGCGTGTCGGTGCCGCAGATCACCTTGAGCCGCCCCTCCTGGGCCAGGCGCTCGACCAGTCGCCGGTACTTGGGCAGCATCCCGGCGTGGTGGACGCCGATGCCGTGGCGCACGAAGCGCGCCAGCGACCGCCCGAAGCCGGGCCCGAACCGGAACTCGCCGATGGTCTCGCCGATGGCGTCCTTCTCGGCCCGCGAGCAGACGTTGATGCTCATGAGGGACTGTGCCCGCTCGACGGCCGACTGCTGGGTGAAGTGGACCACGTACACCGGCGCCCGGTCGGTGGCCAGCAGTGTGTCGATGGTCTCGTGCAGGGCGGTGTGGCGGAACTCGTACTCCAGCGGCACCGGCCGGGTGGCGGTGGCGATGGCGACGGTCGGGCGACCCGTGCGGCGGGTGAGCTCGTCCTCGAACCGGCGCGTGTCGCCGAGGGTGGCCGACATGAGCACGAACTGGGCCTGCGGCAGGGTGAGCAGCGGCACCTGCCAGGCCCACCCCCGGTCGGGGTCGGCGTAGTAGTGGAACTCGTCCATGACGACCTGGCCGACGTCGCCCCCCTCGCCGTCGCGGAGGGCGAGGTTGGCCAGGATCTCCGCCGTGCAGCACACGACGGGCGCCCCGGGGTTCACCGCGGCGTCGCCCGTGAGCATCCCCACCCGCTCCGAGCCCAGCTCGTGCACGAGGTCGAAGAACTTCTCCGACACCAGCGCCTTGATCGGCGCCGTGTAGAAGGTGCGGCGCCCGCTCGCCAGCGCCGCGGTGTGCGCGGCCAGCGCCACGAGCGACTTCCCCGACCCCGTGGGCGTGCCGAGGATGACGTTGGCGCCGTCGAAGATCTCCAGCAGCGCCTCCTCCTGGGCCGGGTACAGGGTGAGGCCCCGCCCCGCGCTCCAGGCGGTGAAGGCGTCGAGGACGGCGTCGGGATCGG
>DASSGC010000279.1:0-3449 GCA_035693765.1 Acidimicrobiales bacterium | reverse complement strand
GATCGAGACCGCGTCGACCGGTTCCAGCGGGACGATCTCCCCCACCCGGTCCGCGTCGGCGGGCACCTGCTCGACCGCCGGGACGTGGACGTGACCGTGGTCCTCGCACATGGCTGGCGCTCCTTCGCGTTCCCCCGCCCGGGCCCCGTGGTAGCACACGCCGCGCCGGGCCGAGGGTCCCCCGGCGGCGGAGCGGGAGCCGAAGGTCCCTGGTCCGGACCGGCACCGGGCGGGACGCTGAGGACGGCTGGACGGAGGTACGAGACGATGCGAGCGATCCGGTGGAACGGGCGCCCGGGGCGCCGGCGGGTCGCCGGTGCCGTGGCGGCGACCCTGGCCATGACGCTGGCCATGGCGGGGCTGGGCGGATGCGGCGACGGCACGGAGACGGGCACCGCGCCGCGCCGGTCCGGCACGACGGCCACCACGGCGCCCGCGACCACCGCGCCCCCGACCACCGCGCCGCCGGCCACGCCCGAGCCCACCACCCCGCCGCCGGCCCCGCCGACGACGGCCCCGCCGGCCCCGCCGGCGTCCGACGTCCTGCGCCGGGGCGCCAGCGGGGCGGCGGTGAGCGACCTGGAGGCACGGCTCGCCGAGCTGGGCTACTGGACGGGCGCGGTGGACGGCACCTTCGACTCCGAGACCCACCACGCGGTCGTGGCGCTCCAGAAGGCCGCGGGCATCGGCCGGGACGGCGTGGTCGGGCCGGAGACCCGGGCGGCGCTCGACCGGGGCGACCGCCCCGGCGCCCGCAGCGCCTCGGGCCGCGTGGTGGAGATCGACCTGGCCAACCAGCTCTTGTTCGTCGTGGGCGACGGGCAGGTCGAGGCCGTCTTCGACACCTCGACCGGCTCCCGGCCGGGGACGACGCCGGCCGGCAAGTGGCAGGTCACCCGGCAGATCGACGGGCTGCGCCGCAGCCCCCTCGGCCTGCTCTACCGGCCCAAGTACTTCTACGAGGGCGTGGCCGTGCACGGCTACACGAGCGTGCCGCCCTACCCCGCCTCGCACGGCTGCGTGCGGGTCACCTACCCCGCCATGGACCACATCTGGCAGCAGGGCCAGATGCCGGTCGGCACGCCGGTCTGGGTGTACTGACCTGGCCCTTTGTCCCCGCGGCGAGCGACCGGGGGCGGCAGGAGTCGGGACGTTCGACTCTGTGTGCCGCGCCGGGCCCCTGGTTTGATGACAGTGGATGCGACGACACGAGGAGGTCGGCCGTGAGAGCCAGCGTCGGAGACAAGATCGTCGTCAGGGGTCATCACGTGGGCGAGCCCGACCGCGACGCGGTCGTCCTCGCGGTGGAGGGCGCCGACGGCGGTCCCCCTTATCTGGTCCGGTGGTCGGAAGACGGCCACGAGGGCCTCTACTTCCCGGGTAGCGACGCCACGGTGGTGCACTACCCGGCCAGCACGTCCTAGCGACGGAGGAGCCCCCATGAGCGAGACACAGGTCTTCACCGTCGAGGTCGAGGTCTGGGAGCAGCCCGACCACACGGAGGCCAAGGCGATGATCGAGATCGGGGGCGAAGTGCGCGGCGGGTGGGGCCGCGCCCGCCGCAACCCCGACGATCCCGACCGTCCGATCGTCGGCGAGGAGCTGGCCATCGCCCGGGCTCTCGGCGACCTCGCCCGCCACTTGGGCGGCGACGTCGAGGCGCAGATCGCGACCATCGAAGGCAAGCCGGTGCACGTGCACCTGTGACGGTGGTGGGCATGGCCCCTGCCGGCAGGAGGAGGTGACTGACGTGGCTGACCGGGACGCGGACCTCGAGTTCCTTCCCACCGAGGAGGACGAGGACGACCAGCTGGGCGCCGAGGACGAGGCCGTGCACGCGCGGCTCCCCGACGAGGTGTGGGAGGCGACGCTGGACGAGGGCGGCGAGGTCGACGCCGACGAGCTGACCGACGATGAGCTCGACGCCGAGGCGCTGGCGGAGGGTGAGCGCGGCCCGGGCGACGAGGCCGGGGTGGCCGGCGCCGTCGAGGGCGAGCCCGGCCGTGCGGGCGCGGGCGGCGATGCCGGCGCGCCAGGTCCCGACGAGGACGGCGAGGTCGACCTGCAGGAGGTCGTCCGGCGCCACTACGGCCTGGTCAGCGAGGAGCCAGACGAGGACCTCGGCCGCCCCGGCGACGAGCTGCGGGCGCCCGGCGCCGACGAGTTCGTGTGCGCATCTTGCCTGCTGCGGAGGCCCATGTCGCAGATGGCCGACCCGGCGACCCGCACCTGCGTCGACTGCCGGGCGGGCCGGGCCTGACCCACCCGCTCGGCGGGCGCTGCACAGAGCGTCGCCGGACACGAGCAGGCCGTCGGGGATCCGGCAGCCGCTCGTAGCGACGGCGCAGCGTGCCGCGGGGTTGGACCGGGCGGGCCCGTGAGGCCTCATACTGGCCCGGTGTCGACGGTGTCCGACGAGGACTGGGTGCTGCACGTCGACCTCGACCAGTTCCTCGCCGCGGTCGAGGTGATGCGGCGGCCCGAGCTGCGGGGCAGGCCGGTGGTGGTGGGCGGCGCAGGCGACCCCACCCAGCGCGGCGTGGTCGCGACCGCCTCGTACGAGGCCCGCGCCTTCGGCGTCGGCTCGGGCATGCCGCTGCGCACCGCGGCCCGGCGGTGCCCTGACGCCGTCTTCCTGCCGTCCGACCCGCCGGCGTACGAGAAGGCGTCCGAGCAGGTCATGGCGACGCTGCGGACGTTGCCGGTCGTGGTCGAGGTGCTCGGCTGGGACGAGGCCTTCCTCGGCGCCCACACGACCGATCCGGAGGCCCTCGCCGACGAGGTCCGGCGCGCCGTCATGCGCGAGACGGGGTTGTCGTGCTCGGTCGGCATCGGCGACAACCGGCTGCGCGCCAAGATCGCCACCGGGTTCGCCAAGCCCGCCGGCATCTTCCGGCTCACGCGGCACAACTGGTTCGCGGTGATGGGCGGGCGGCCCACGGACGCGCTGTGGGGCATCGGCCGCAAGACGGCCCGCAAGCTGGCCGAGGCCGGCATCACCACCGTCGCCGAGCTGGCCGCGGCCGACCCGGCCGACCTGGCGCGCCGGTTCGGCCCCACCATGGGGCCGTGGTACCGGGCGCTGGCACACGGCGCCGGCGGACGCCGGGTGACGGCCGAGCCGTACGCGCCCCGCTCACGCAGCCGCGAGACGACCTTCCAGCAGAACCTCGCCGACCCCGCCGCGCTCGAGCGCGAGCTCGTGGCGCTGGCGGAGCGCGTGGCGCAGGACGTGAGCGACGAGGGCCGGCCGGTGGCCCGGATCGCGGTCAAGGTGCGGTTCGCGCCGTTCTTCACACAGACCCGCAGCCTCACCCTGCCGGCACCGACCACCGACGCGGCCGAGATCCGCCGGGCAGCCCTGGCCGCGCTCGGCCGGTTCGACGTCACGCGGCCGGTGCGCCTGCTCGGCGTGCGGGCCGAGTTCGACCGGAACGGATGACCTCGTT
>DASSGC010000278.1:0-8102 GCA_035693765.1 Acidimicrobiales bacterium | reverse complement strand
CGAGTGCGGTGGAACTGGCGGCGGTTTCGTGCGCCGTGCGCGCGCTGGGGACGCCAGTTCGTGCGGTGGGGCCGGGTCGCGGGGCTGTGTGGTGGGGGCCGGGTGGCGTCCGGCCTGCGGTGGGGGTGACGCGGTCGGTCGGCCCGCGGCGCGGGCCGGGCCGGGGGTGGCTCAGATCTCCTCGCCGGCCTCGGCGCTGGCGCCGGCGCCGGCTTCGGTCTCGGGCGTGACGGGCTCGACGCCGGCCGTGGTGGCAGCGGCGTCGGCCTCGGCCTCCAGCTCGGCGACCACCTGCTCGACCTCGAACCGGGCGCCGGCGATGCGCTCGCGGCACAGCCGCAGCAGCTCGGCCGCCCGGCGGACGCGGGCGCCCAGCACGTCGACGTCGACCTCGTCGCCGTCGAGCTCGTCGAGGATGTCTTCCAGCTCGGCCAGCGCCGCCGCATAGCCGATCTCGCCACCGGCGGCACCGCCGGGGCTCGGGGTGGTGTCGGTCATGACGCGCTCCTGGGCGGGTCGGCGGGAGTGTCGGCGGGCGGGTCGGCGGGAGTGTCGGCGGACGGGTCGGCGGGCGGGTCGGCGGGCGGGTCGACGGTGCTGCGGACGGTGCCGTCGGCCAGGGTCGTGACCAGGGCGTCGCCGGGGGCGAGCCCGCGCGCCGAGCGGGCGATGCGGCCGTCGGCCGTGCGGGTGATGCTCCAGCCCCGGGCCAGCGTGCGGGCCGGGTCGAGCGCCCGCACCTGCGCCTCGATGCGGTCGAGCTCGCGTCCGGCGGCGTCGGTCGCGCGGGGCGCCCGCAGGGCGAGCCGGCCGGCGGCGCCGGCGAGGGCCTGGTCGTGGGTGCGGAGGTGGGCCCGCCCACCGGCCTCGATGCGCCCGACCGCCCGGTCGACGACCGTCGTGGCCCGGGCCAGCGCCCCGGCGGCGGCCCGGTCGACCCGCACGCCCCGCCCGGTGAGGTCGCGATCGGCGGCGGCCAGGCCCTGCCGCGTCGCGAGCGCGACGTGCCGGCCACAGGCGCGCAGCCGTTCGGCCTCGCGCCGGCCGTGGCGCTGGGCCGCGCCCGCCACCCCGCGCCAGGCGTCGAGCGTGCGCCGCTCGACCGCACGGACGTCGGCCACGACGGCCTGGGCACACGCGGTGGGGGTCTTGTAGCTGGCGTGCGCCACCTCGTCGGCCACCGACCGGTCGACGTCGTGCCCGACGCCGACGAGCACCGGCACGTCGAGGGTGGCGACCGCCCGGGCGATGGTCTCGGAGTCGAACGCCGCCAGGTCGGTGGTCGCGCCCCCGCCCCGCACGAGCAGCACGAGGTCGACCCCGCGGGCCGCCACCGCCGCCAGCCCCCACGCCACCGAGCGCGGCGCCCGGACGCCCTGTACCCGGACGTCGGCCCGCACCACCCGGAACCCGATGCCCGACCGCCGGAGCTCGTCGAGCACGTCGTGCTCGGCCGCGCTGCGGGCGCTGGTGACCAGCCCCAGGTGCAGGGGGACGGCGGGGCGGGGCAGCGCCGCCTGCCGGTCGAGCAGCCCCTCGGCGTCGAGGGCGCGCAGCAGGCGGTCGCGGTCGGCGGCCAGGCGGCCGAGCGTGAACGCCGGATCGACGTCGGACATCTGGAGCTGCAGCCGGCCGCCCCGGTCCCAGTAGGTGAGCCGGCCCCGGATGCGCACCTCGGTGCCGTCGGTCATGCGCACCCCGCCGCCTGCGTCGGTGAGGCGGGCGTTGACCCGCCGGCGGGCCATGTCGAACAGCACCACCGGCAGGCTCGCCTGGGGCGGCCGGGACAGGTCGCCGCCGGGGGCGGGCTCGACGAGGTCGAACCACACCGTGCCGCCCCGCCGCCCCGGGTTGAGGTTGCGGATGACGCCGCGCACCCACACCTCGTCCGGGAAGGCGGCGCGCAGGCTGAGCCCGATCGCCTCACCGATCTCGGGGACCGACCAGGTGGGCTCGTCGGGGTCGTCCCACAGGGTGGGTGGGGCGGGCGTCGTGCGTCTGACCATGCGCCTCCGACCCTAGCGAGAGGGTGTGACACGGAGAGACACCGACATTCCTGCCGTGGGCCCGGCGCCCCGGGCGCCGGGACCGGCGGTCGCGATTCGCCGGTAGGGTCGATGCACAGCTCGAGGGGAGCCATGCACACAGAGATCGCTCCGGGCGTCCTGCAGATCGACACCCTGCTCGGCGGGTGGGACAACGTCACCGCCGGCTACCTGATCACCGGCGACGCCCCGGTGCTGGTGGAGACCGGCAGCCAGACGTCGGTCCCGCACCTGCTCGCCGCGCTGGCCGACCTCGGGGTCGAGCCGGGCGAGCTGGCCGGGGTGGCGGTCACCCACATCCACCTCGACCACGCCGGCGGTGTCGGCGACGTCGCCGCGGCCTTCCCCCGGGCCACGGTGTACGTCCACGGGCGCGGCGCGCGCCACCTGGTCGATCCCACCCGCCTGGTCGACAGCGCGGCCCTCGTCTACGGCGACCTGCTCGACTCGCTGTACGGGCGGCTCACCCCCACGCCGCAGGACCGGGTGCGGGTGCTGGAGGACGGCGACGAGATCGTGGTCTCGCCCAACCGCACGCTCACCACCGTCGACTCGCCGGGCCACGCCAAGCACCACCTGGCACTGCACGACTCGGACTCCGGCCTGTTGTTCGCGGGCGACGCCGTCGGCGTGCGACTGCCCGACGTGGGGGTGCTGCGGCCGGCCACGCCGCCCCCCGACTTCGACCTCGACCAGGCGCTCCACTCGCTCCGCCGGTTCGCGGAGCGCCGCCCGGTGGGCATCGCCCTGGCGCACTTCGGCCTGGTGCCCGACCCCCTGGGCATCCTGGAGGAGGCGGAGGGCACGCTGCGGCGCTGGGCCGAGGTGGCCGAGGCCGCCTGGCGGGACGACCGGGACATCGCCGCCGCGCTGTCCGACGCCTTCGCCGGCGACCTGGCGGGAGTCGATCCGGCGCAGCGGGACAAGCTGGAGACGCTCAACGGCATCCACTCGAACGCCGCCGGCTTCCGCCGGTGGCTCGACACCCGCCACGGCGGCGACCACGGCAGCGGTCAGGGACACGGTCACGCACACGGCCAGGGACACGGCCACGAACACGGCCACGAACACGGTCACGCATCCGGCCGTGACGACCACGGTCGGGTTGGTGACCGACCGGTAACATAGCTAGACATCGCGTAACCCAGCGCGCAGGAGGAAGTCGCATGCCGGAAGCTGTGATCGTGTCGACGGCCCGTAGCCCCATCGGGCGGGCCATGAAGGGCTCGCTGACCGAGTGTCGTCCCGACGATCTCGCAGCGACGATCGTGAAGGCCGCGCTCGACAAGGTGCCGGCCCTCGACCGCACGACGATCGACGACCTCATCCTCGGCTGCGGCCAGCCCGCGGGCGAATCCGGCTACAACCTGGCCCGCGTGACCGCCGTCCTGGCCGGGCTCGACGACGTCCCCGGCGTCACGATCAACCGCTACTGCTCGTCGTCGCTGCAGTCGATCCGCATGGCCGCGCACGCCATCAAGGCGGGCGAGGGCGACGTGTTCGTGGCCGCCGGCGTCGAGACCGTCAGCCGGTACACGAACGGCATGTCCGACATGGGCCCGCACAACGCCCTGTTCGCCGACGCCGAGGCCCGCACCGGCAAGCTGGCCCAGGGCGCCGACTCGTGGGAGCCCCTCCAGGGGCTGCCCGACATCTACATCGCCATGGGCCAGACCGCCGAGAACGTGCGGCTCAAGGAGAACGTGGCCCGCAAGGACATGGACGAGTTCGCGGCCCGCAGCCAGCAGCTCGCCGTGGCCAACCAGGAGAACGGCTACTGGGACGGCGAGATCACCCCGATCACGACGCCGTCGGGCACGGTGGTCACCAAGGATGACGGACCCCGGGCCGGCACCACCGTCGAGAAGCTGGCCGAGCTCAAGCCGGCGTTCCGGCCCGACGGCGAGGTCACGGCCGGCAACGCCTGCCCGCTCAACGACGGCGCCGCCGCGGTGATCGTCATGAGCGACACCCGCGCGGCCGAGCTGGGCCTCACCCCGCTGGCCCGCGTCGTGTCGTCCGGGGTCACCGGCCTCAACCCGGAGATCATGGGCCTCGGCCCCATCGAGGCGTCGCGCCAGGCGCTGCGCCGGGCCGGCATGACCGCCGACGACATCGACCTGTTCGAGATCAACGAGGCGTTCGCCGCCCAGGTGCTGCCGTCGGCGGCGCAGATCGGCATCCCGATCGACAAGCTGAACGTCAAGGGCGGCGCCATCGCCCTCGGCCACCCCTTCGGCATGACCGGCGCCCGCATCGCCACCACGCTCATCCACGCGCTCCAGGACGAGGACAAGACGTTCGGCCTGGAGACGATGTGCGTCGGCGGGGGCCAGGGCATGGCCATGATCTTCGAGCGGCTGAGCTGACGACCTGAGACAGGTCACGTCGCTGCCGGTCACCATGCTGCATTCCCGGTCGGCAGAGCTGTCGAGCTGGTGCTTCCATGCCAAATCGCCACGCGTAGGCCGTGGCGAGCGCCCTATCCGCTCTGCCTCTGTCTGAGCCCGTTCCGCCGTCCCTCGTCGCGCACCGGGCGCGGTGAGGGACGGCGTGGCGCTCACGACCAGATGGGGAGGACGCGTGGTCGCGTGTCACGGCGCCGCGTCGCCGCTCGGCGGAGAGCCGGGCGGCCGAGCCGTGGGGCTGGTGGTCGCTCGCCGGCTTCCCGCGCGTAGGCCTCGCGAGCGACCCGCTCGGCCGGTCAGGGCAGGCCGGCGTGGGGGACGTCGACGGCGGTCGTGAGCAGCACCGCCTCCCGGGCGGACCGCCGGTTGGGCTCGAAGTAGTCGGGCGCGCCGCACACGAGCAGCGTCCGGTTGTCGTCGCCGCCGAGCATGCAGGCATACACGCCGAGCCCGTCCGGGGCGGCGATCTCGTCGACGATGCCCTCGCCCTCGGCCACCCGGACGACCCGGTTGCCGGCGGCGTCGGCCGCCCAGATGCGGCCCTCGGCGTCGAGCGCGCAGCCGTCGGGGGCGGCGGCCACGGTGGCCCACACCCGCCGGTCGCCGAGCGAGCCGTCGTCACCGATGGTGAAGGCGGTGTAGCGGCCGCCCATGGTCTCGCCGACCACGAGGGTCGTGCCGTCCGGGGTGATGACGGCACCGTTGGGGAACGCCAGGTCGTCGGCGGCGACGGCGACGGTGCCGTCCGGGGCGATGTGCACGAGGGCGGCGGGTCGCGGCTCCTCGCGGCCCGTGAGGTCGAAGCCGAAGTTGCCGACGTAGGCGTGGCCCCGCGCGTCGACCACCATGTCGTTGGCGTGGCCGCCGCAGTGCTCGGCGAAGTCGGCGTGGACGGTGACCTTCCCGCCGGGCTCGCGCCGCAGGACGCGACGGTCGCGCATCGACACGACGAGCAGCGACCCGTCGGGCAGCCAGCCGAGCCCCGAGGGCTGGGCGTCCACGGTGAGGACGGCTTCGGTGTCGCCGCCGGGCGCGATCGCGTAGACGGTGTGGCGGTAGAAGTCGGACACCCACCACCGGCCGTCGCGCCAGCGGGGGCCCTCGAAGAAGCTGCCGCCGTCGGTCAGGCTGGTGAAGGTGCGGCCCATGCGGGGACGGTAGCCGCATCGCTGCGACTCCGGCGCCGGTCACGCGACCGCCTCGTGCACGGTCAGGGACCGTCGCGGACGGCCGGGGACGGTGGCCGGGGACGGTGGCCGGGGACGGCGGCCGGGGACGGCGGTGGGCGGTGCCCGGCGTGTCAGCCGGAGGCGTACCCGGAGTTGGCGGCCTTCAGCACCTGCAGGGTGTCCGCCAGGTCGGGCTGGGGGAGGCCGAGCGACTTGGACGTGATGGCGCCGAGGTACACGTTGACGATCACGGCGACGAGGGCGTCGGTGCTCAGGTCCTGCGAGATGGTGCCCTTCGCCTTGCCGTTCTCGACCGACGTCCGGGTGAGCTGCTCGATGAGCCGCACGCTGACCAGTAGCGGGGACTCGCTGAGGTCTTCGCGGATGATCGCGCCGGTGACCTCGGTCAGCAGCCGGTGCTCGGGCGCGGGCGGGGCCGCGATGTGGTGGGCGAGCAGCATGGTGAAGGCGTCGGCCAGGGCCTCGACGCCCTCGGCCAGCGCGGCCAGATCGCCCGGGGCGTGCACGGCGAGGTACTGGTCGAGCGAGGCCCGCTCGGTGCGGTACCACTCGTCGAGCACGGCCTGCGCCATCAGGTCCTGCTTGCCGCCGAAGTTGGCGTAGATCGCCCCGGTGGTGAGGCCGGCGCGCCGGGCGACGGCCTGCACGGTGGTGGCGTCGTAGCCGCGGGTGATCAGCAGCTCGTAGGCGGCCCACAGCAACCGGTCGCGTGTGGACGCGCCGCTGTCGTCGGGCTCGCCGACGTCGGGCAGATCGGATGACGCGGGAACGCTCACGGCCATCAGGACAGTACTTCCTGGTGCAAGGTGCCGGTAGTAGCTGGACACTCACCTGAAGTGGCCACAGACCGCCGATAACGTCGTTAGGATAGCTCTTTGTTGACTTGGTGTCCAATAACAGTAATGCTGTTATTACGCCGGTGGCCGGGGGGTCCGTAGCGGCAGCCCTGGACGCCAGCGTCCAACCAGGAGGGGATACATGAGACCTAGGAAGAGGCGCCGCGCTCTCGTCGTCGCCGCGATCGGGGCCCTGTTCTTCGTCATGGCGACCGGCACCGGTACCAGTGGCGCGCAGGAACACGACCCGCACGACCCTGAACCGACCGTGACCAACCCGCCGTCGTCGAGCACCCTGCCGCCCCAGCCCGGGTCGCGCGAGACGGTGATCCAGTACGGGCCGTACAGCGTGCAGGCCGCACCGGTGAACCCGGACGGCACCCACGGACACGCCCACACGGGCAACCGGTTCCAGTTCTTCATCCGCAAGCCGTGCACCAACTGCTACGTCACCGGCATGACGGCCGACCTCGTCTACGCCGACGGCACGCGGGCCGGCTGGAGCACCGACGCCCAGCTCCACCACATGGTGATGTTCGCCTCGGGATCGGGGAAGCGCGACGCCACGTGCAGCGCCTCCTTCCTCGGCTTCCTGGGGCAGCGGTTCTTCGCCTCGGGTGACGAGAGGACGCCGATCATCGCCCCGCCGGGCTACGGCTACTTCGTGGGTGCCTTCGACCAGTGGAACCTCATCTGGGAGTTGGCCAACCACCACGCCGAGCCGCAGAACGGCCTGTACATCGCCATGAAGTACAACTGGGTGCCGGCCAACACCCCGGGGATGAAGCAGCTCGAACCGGTGTGGCTCGACGTCAACCAGTGCGGGACCTCGGAGATCTCGGTGCCCCAGGGCCCGAGCACCCGCTCCTGGACCTGGAACGTCAACCGGCCCGGCAAGATCATCGGCGTGGGCGGCCACGTCCACGACGGCGGCATCAACATCGACACCCGCAACGTCACGACCGGCCAGATGATCTGCGACTCCGTCGCCCGCTACGGCGGGAGCCCGCTCTACACCGGGCACCACGGTGAAGGACACCTGTCCGGCATGTCGGTGTGCCAGGGGACCGGAGAGAATCCCGTGGCCACCGTGCAGAACGGGCAACGGGTGACGATCACCGGTCACTACAACATGCCCGAAGCGGTGACCGACCAGATGGGCATCGTGGTCATGTACCTGGAGAAACAGGCGTAGCCCACCGGGCCCCGCGTGCGGGTGCCGGGCACGCTCCCAGGCAGTGCCCGGCACCCGCACCGCCCCGCCACCACCGTTGGCTCCGGACACCGCCAGGGTCGGCCCGGCTGCGCCGGCGCAGGCCTCCCGCGGCCGATCACCCCGCCGAGGCTCGACGTCGAGCGCTCCCACTCCCGGACGGTGAGCCGTCCGGGCAGGGTCGACGGTGAGCCGTCCGGGCAGGGTCATCGTCGACCGGGCAGCTCATCTGCCACTCGGTGGCCCGGCACGACGGTGATCCGCTGTACGTGGGGCACCACGGGCATGCCCACCGGTCCGGCACGGGGTCCTGCACCGGGACCGGCGCCGACGGGACCCACCAGCCCACCCGACCGTGCGGGGGCCGGGCGCCCGCCCCGGGCGCGCCCGGCCCCCGCACCCGCCCCCCA
>DASSGC010000277.1:0-16141 GCA_035693765.1 Acidimicrobiales bacterium | reverse complement strand
GCTCAAGCTCGACGAAGGCTCCATGCCGGACCCCGAGACCCAGCGCCGCCGGGGCCAGGAGCAGGCCGCCGCCTTCGCCGACTACATCGACTGGCGGGCCGAGCACCCCTCGGACGACCTGATGACCGAGCTGCTCCAGGCCGAGTACGAGGACATCGACGGCGAGCGGCGCCGGCTCTCGCGCGAGGAAGTGCTCAACTTCGTCAACCTCCTGGCCGCCGCCGGCAACGAGACCACCGCCCGGCTCATCGGCTGGACGGGCAAGGTGCTGGCCGAGCACCCCGCCCAGCGCCGCGAGCTGGTGGAGACCCGCGACCTGGTCCCGAAGGCCATCGAGGAGCTGCTGCGCTACGAGGCGCCCTCCCCCGTCAACGCCCGCTACGTGACCACCGACGTCGAGATCCAGGGCCAGGTGGTGCCCGCGGGCAGCGCCATCCTGCTGCTGAACGGCTCGGCCAACCGCGACGAGCGCAAGTTCGTCGACGGCGACAGCTTCGACATCCACCGCAAGATCGACCACCACCTGTCCTTCGGCTACGGCCTCCACTTCTGCCTCGGCGCCCACCTCGCCCGGCTCGAGGGCCGCGTGGCGCTCGACGAGGTGCTGCAGCGGTTCCCGACGTGGGAGGTCGACTGGGACAACGCGGTCCAGGCCCGGACGTCGACCGTGCGGGGCTGGGAGCGGCTGCCGGTGATCACGCCGTGACCGGCGTGCCCGCCACGGACGGATCGAACGGGGAGCGAAGGTCCATGAGGACGGTGGTCGTCGGGGCGTCGAGCGGGCTCGGCCGCTGCATCGCGGTGGACCGCGGGCGGCGGGGCGACACGGTGGCGCTGCTGGCGCGGCGCAAGGACCGGCTGGCCGACGCGGCGAGGGAAGCGGGCGGGGGCGCCTTCGGCGTCGCCTGCGACGTGACCGACGAGGCCTCGGTCCGCGACGCCATCGAGGAGGCGGCCACCAAGCTCGGCGGCATCGACGCCCTGGTCTACGCCACCGGCGTCGGCACCCTCCGGCACCTCGCCGACATCGACGCCGACCTCTGGCGCTGGACGTTCGAGACCAACGTCATCGGGGCCTCGCTCGTCACCGCCGCGGCCATCCCCCACCTGGAGGCGTCGACCGGCGTCGCCGCCTACCTCTCCTCCGTGCAGTCGTCGCACACACCGCCGTGGCCCGGCCTCGGGTCGTACGCGGTGAGCAAGGCCGCGCTCGACAAGCTCGTCGAGGCCTGGCGGGCCGAGCACCCGACGGTGGGGTTCACCCGGGTCGTCGTCGGCGAGTGCGCCGGTGGCGAGGGCGACGCCCAGGTCGAGTTCTCGGCCGGCTGGGACCGCGACCTCGCCGCCGAGGTCGCACCCACGTGGATCGCCCGCAACTACATGAGCGGGCTCCTCATGGAGGTCGACGAGCTGCTGCGGGTCATGGACAACGTGCTCGCCCTCACGGCCACCGGCAGCATCCCGTCGGTGACCGTGATGCCCCGGCACCCGACCTGACGGCCCGGGGCCCGCCCCGGCCCCGCCCGGGTCCGCGCCCCATCCGCCCCGGGGAGCAGCGCCCGCGCCGCTCGCCGGGGCGGTGTCGCGTGCGGGTCAGGCCGGCGCGGGCACGTCGAGGACGACCGCGGACGACATGCCGCCGCCGGCGCACATGGCGGCCACGCCGGTGCCCCCGCCGCGGCGGCGCAGCTCGTGGACGAGCGAGATCACCATGCGGGCCCCGGTCGCCGCGATCGGGTGACCCAGGCTGCAGCCGCTGCCGAGCACGTTCACGATCTCCTCGTCGATCTCGAGGATCCGCGTGGTGGCGACGCACATCGCGGCGAACGCCTCGTTGATCTCCCAGAGGTCGACGTCATCGAGCGCGAGGCCGGCGCGCGCCAGGGCCTTGGGGATCGCCACCGTCGGCGCCAGGCCGGTGTCGGCCGGCGGCACGCCGGCCGAGGCCCACGCCCGGACGGTGGCGAGCGGCGCGAGGCCGAGCTCCCCGGCGAGCCGGTCGTCGGCGATCACCATGGCGCCGGCGCCGTCGTTCACCCCGCCGGCGTTGCCGGCGGTGATGCTGAACCCCTCGATCTCCGGGTGCAGCGGCTTGAGGGCGGCCAGCTTCTCCATGCTCGTGCCCCGCCGCGGGTGCTCGTCGACCGCGAACGTGCGGGTGGTGCCGTCGCGGCCGGTCACCTCGAGCGGGAAGATCTCCTCGGCGAAGCAGCCGGCGTCGATGCCGGCGACCGCCCGCTCGTGCGACCGCAGCGCCCAGGCGTCCATCTCCTCCCGGGTGACGCCGGCCGTGACGGCCGCGTTCCACCCGACGGTGATGGACATGTCGCGGTTCGGCGCCTCGGGGGTGTCCCGGTGGCTCGGCGAGTTCCACTCGTCCCAGTCGTCGGTGCCCGGCACCCGGCGCGTCGTCCGCGGCGAGGTGGACTGGGAGTGCACCCCGCCGGCGACGACGAGGCGGTCCATGCCCGCCCGGATCGACGCGGCCGCCGTCTGCAGCGCGGCGAGGCCCGAGGCGCAGTGGCGGTTGTGCGCCACCCCCGGTGCCTGCACGAGCCCCGCCTCGATGGCGGCGTAGCGGGCGACGTCCCCGCCGCCGTAGAGGGTCTCGCCGAGCACGACGTCGTCGACCAGCGCCGGATCGACGCCCGCCCGCCGGACCGCCTCGGCCACCGCACGCGTGCCCAGCTCGAGCGCGTCGACGTCGACCAGGGACCCCTTGAACGCGGTCCCGATCGCCGTCCTGGCGGTCGAGACGATCACTGCCTCACCCATGTGCGTCACTCCTATGACATCGAACGGATCATGGCGTCCTGGACGAAGGACGCCACCAGGGGGCCGCCGCAGCGGAAGATGTCC
This sequence comes from Acidimicrobiales bacterium, assembly GCA_035693765.1. Lineage (GTDB taxonomy): Bacteria > Actinomycetota > Acidimicrobiia > Acidimicrobiales > VFJN01 > ZC4RG19. The sequence continues at coordinate 13,282 of DASSGC010000277.1, read as the reverse complement.
GCCCGCCCGTAGCTGCGTCCCCGCCCGGCGTAGGGGCTCCGGTGGGAGAGCAGCAGCCACTCGCCCGCCGGGCAGGGCTCGTGGAAGGTCAGCGTGTGGCTGATCACGCCCGTGGCCAGGGTGACGTGCGCCTGGGCCTGCCCGACGCCCGGGTGCGGGCGCATCGCCGTGCCGATGAGGAAGCCGTCGGTCGCGAAGGCGACGAGCGCCTGGTGCAGGCCCGGATCGTCGGGGGCCCCGACCCAGCGTGTCCACACGTCCAGCTCGGCCGGCCCGACGGCCTCGGGGTCGCTGATGTCGACGTCGCCGACGACGCGGACCTCCCAGCTTCCCGAGCTCTCGCCCATCGCCTTGCACTCGTCCGGGCCGGCGACCTCCGGCATCGGGTCGGCGTGGCGGATCACGTCGGGCTCGTCCGCGCTGAGCAGCACGATCGACCGCGCGCAGAGCCGGTCGCCCTGGCTGATGGTCACCGCGCTGCTGGCGAAGCTCCGGCCGGCGTGCATGGGGTCGACGGCGATCTCCACGGGCGCGTCGGGCGAGGCCCCGCGGGCGAAGACCGTGTGGAACGTCTTGACCGACTTGCCGCCGTGGCCGGCCAGCCCGGCCACGATGGACTGGGCGAGGAGCTGCCCACCGAAGACCACGCCGTGGCCGGTCGCCGCGTTCGGCGCGCGGTAGCGGTCCGGGCCGGTGCGCTCGAGGGTGAGGGCGTCGAGCAGCGCCTCGATGGTGACCATGGCTCAGGTCGCGCGGCCGGGACCGCCGGCCCCGGTGGTGACGGCGGCGGAGCGCCCCTGCAGTTCCATCAGCTCTTTCCCCTGTCCTTCATCGACGGGAGGTCGGCCGGGGACGGCACCCGCACCCCAGGGGTGAGAACGTTAGTTTCCTGCAATTAGAGCAGCAATATCGGACAGCGAGGGTGGGCGTGCACGTTCACCCGTAGCGGTGGAAGCCACGCCCCGACTTGCGGCCGAGGAGGCCCGCGTCGACCATCCTCGACAGCATCGGCGGCGGCGCGTACAGCGGCTCCTTGAACTCCTCGTACATCGACTGCGCCACGGCCATCACGGTGTCGAGGCCGATGAGGTCGGACAGGGCCAGGGGGCCCATCGGGTGGGCGCAGCCCCGCACCATCCCCTCGTCGATGTCCGTCGCGGTGGCGAAGCCCGACTCCAGCATCCGGATCGCGGACAGCAGGTACGGGATCAGCAGGGCGTTCACCACGAAGCCGGCGCGGTCCTGCGACCGGATCACGTGCTTGCCCAGCTGCTCCGAGGCCAGCGCGGCGGCCCGGTCGACGACCGCCGGCGAGGTGAGCAACGACGGCACCAGCTCGACCAGGGGCAGCACCGGCACCGGGTTGAAGAAGTGGATGCCGATCACCTGCTCCGGCCGCTCGGTGGCCATCGCGAGCTTCATGATCGGGATGGAGGACGTGTTCGACGCCAGCACCGCGCCGGCGTCGAGCACCGCCGCGTCGATCGTGCGGAAGGTGTCGAGCTTGACGGCCTCGATCTCGGGCACCGCCTCGACGACCAGCTCGCGGTCGCCGAGCGCGTCGGGCTCCCCCGTGAAGCGGATCCGGTCGAGCGTCTCGCCCCGGACCTCCTCGGTCAGCTTCCCGCGGCGCACGGCCTGCGACAGCGAGGCCTCGACCCGCGCCCGTCCCGCCTGCGCGGCCGGCTCGTCGACCTCCACCACCACGACGTCGATGCCCGCCCGGGCGGCGACCTCGGCGATGCCCGACCCCATCAGCCCGCAGCCGACGACCCCCAGCCTGGCGATGCCTCCCGATGCGACCATGGGTGGGACCTACCGGCCGTGGAGGAGGTGGGCGATCTGGACCACCAGCACACGCTTGCCGTCGTAGCGGACGGCGTCGAGAAGGCTCATGTCGGTCGCTCCTGGAGGGTGGGGGTGGACGAGGCGGTTGGAGGGTGGGGGTGGACGAGAGGCGGTCAGGCGACGACGCCGCGGACCTTGAGGTCGACGATGGCCTCCCAGTCGAGCCCGAGGTCGGCGAGGATGGCGTCGCCGTGCTCGTTGAACTCGGGTGCCCGCGCCGGGGCGGCCGGCTCCTCGTCGTACTGGACGGGGGCGGCCACCAGCTTGAAGGGAACCCCGGCGGCGGTCTCGCACTCCTGCAGGTAGCCGTTGGCGATCGTCTGCGGGTCCACCGCCGCCTCGAGCGTGTCCTGGACCACGGTCCACTGGCCGGTGAACGTCGCGAGGCGCTCCCGCCACTCGGCGACCGTGGCCGAGCCGAACACCTCGGTCAGCACCTGGGCGGCCTCGACGTTGTGGGCCATCAGCGAGGCGTGGTCGGCGAAGCGGGCATCGGTCGCCAGCTCCGGCCGGCCGATGACCCGGCACAGGTCGGGCCAGTACCGACCCGCCTGCAGGCAGGTGAAGGCGAGGATCCGGCCGTCCTTCGCCTCGTAGTTCCGCGACAGCGGGTTGGCGCCCAGCTGATCCGCGGGCGGGGGCGTCCACGGCACCCCGAGCACCAGCGAGAGGGCCATCGCCTGGCCCATGGCCCACAGTCCGACGCCGAGGAGCGACACGTCGACGACGGTGGCCTCGCCGGTGCGCTCGCGGTGGAACAGGGCCCCCATGATCCCGCCCGCGATCGTCATGCCGCCGATCGAGTCGCCGAAGCCGGGGGCCGGCGGGAGGGGGACGAGGTCGTACTCCGGGCGCCGGGCCCCGACGGCCACGCCGGCCCGGGCCCAGAAGGCGAGCGAGTCGTAGGAGCCCTTGTCGGCGTCGGGGCCCCGCTCGCCCTGGCCGGTGCCCCGGACGTAGATGATCGAGGGGTTGTGGGCACGGATCTCGTCGACGCCGATCTTCAGCTTCGTGCGGACGCTGGGCAGCTTGTTCGTGAGGAAGACGTCCGCCGTCGCGGCCAGCTTGTAGAGGATCTCCAGCCCGTCGTCGGAGGTGAGGTCGAGGCCGAGGCTCCGCTTCCCGCGGTTCGAGTGCTCCAGCAGGACGTGCACGTCGGTCGGGACCGCCGCCGTACCTGTCGACGCCAGCCCGCGCATGGCATCGCCGCGCTGCACGTGCTCGATCTTGATGACCTCGGCACCCCAGTCCGCGAGGAGTCCCGACGCCGCCGGCACGAAGGTGTGCTCGGCGACCTCGAGGATGCGTACGCCCTGCAACACTGCGGTCATTGCCTGCCTCCGGTGCTCCCGTGGAGCATCTCGTTTCTGCGCACGGCCGTCAGGCCGATCCCTCGCCCGCCGCCAGCGAGGCCTTGTAGAGCACGTTCTCGGCGAGGCGCATGTGCGCGGCGTCGACGAGCTTGCCGTCCCGCCCGATGGCGCCGACGCCGCCGGCCTCGGACGCCCGGTACACCTCGATGGCGTCCCGGGCCTCGGCGACCTCGGCCGCGGTGGGGGCGAACACCTCGTTGGCGATGGCGATCTGGTCGGGGTGGATGGCCCACTTGCCGTCGAAGCCGAGCAGGCTGGCGTGGGTGGCGGCCCGCCGGTAGCCGTCCGGGTCGCGGTACGCGGGGTAGGGCGCGTCGATGGCGTCGATGCCGGCGCCCCGCGCCGCCGCCAGCACCTGCACCCGGGCGAAGTGCCAGAAGTCGCCGGGGTAGTCGCCCACCGGGTCGAAGTTGCCGTCGACGCGCGCCCGCAGCGACGCCGACAGGTCGCCGGCCCCGAAGATGATCGCCTCCAGCCGCGGGCTGGCCTTGGCGATCTCCGCCGCGTTGGACAGCCCCTCGGCCTCCTCGATCAGCACCTCCAACGCGATCCGGCGCTTCAGGCCCAGCTTCGCCTCGAGCTGGGTGAGCAGCACGTCGAACCACCACACGTCCCGGGCCGAGCGGGCCTTGGGCACGATGATCACGTCGAGGTCGTCGCGGGCCCCCGTGACCACCTCGACCACGTCGCCGTAGCACCAGGGCGTCTCCAGGCCGTTGACCCGGACGGCCCGCACCGTGCGGCCCCAGTCCTGCCCGGTCAGCGCGGCCACGGCCGTCGCCCGGGCCGGCTCCTTGGCGATCGGCGCGCAGGCGTCCTCGAGGTCGAGGAACACGAGGTCGGCGCCGGAGCCGGCGGCCTTCATGCACATCCTCTCGCTGCTCGCCGGCGTCGCCAGCTCCGATCGACGGGACCGGGGTTCGTGCACCGCTTCCTCCAGGGGTCGGCGACTCGTTCAGAGCGTCGGGTCGTGCAGAGCGTCGTGTCGTTCAGAAGAGCGTCGAGGCGGGGCGCTCGAGGCCCAGGTTCTCGCGCAGCGTGGCACCGGTGTAGCGCGTCCGGAACACACCCCGGCGCTGCAGCTCGGGGACCACCAGCCGGACGACGTCCTCGTAGGCACCGGGCGAGTGGGTGGCCGCCATGACGAAGCCGTCGCAGGCGCCGCTGTCGAACCACTCCTCCATCTGGTCGGCGACGTCGGCGCCCGTGCCGACGAAGCGGGGGCCCTGGAGCAGGGTGGCGCGGTGGCCGGCCAGGTCGGCGAGCGTCACCGTGTCGCCCCCGATGTGCTGGCGGAGGTTCTGCACCAGGCCGCGGATGCCGCTGACCGACTCGATCAGCTCGTCGGTGATCGGCGCGTCCAGCGCCAGCCCCGAGAAGTCGTAGTTCATGAGCTCCGAGAGCAGCGTGAGCGAGGCCATCGGGTCGACCAGGTCGTTCAGGAGGAGCTGCTCGCGGTCCTGGGCCTGGGCCCGCGTCTCCCCCACGACCGCATAGGCCATGGGCAGCATCTTCACCGACTCGGGATCGCGGCCGGCGGCCCCGATGCGCTCCTTCTGGTCGCTGTAGTGCGAGCGGGCGATCTCGATGCCGGGGTCACCGGTGAAGATCACGTCCGCCCACCGCGACGCGAAGTCCCGGCCCCGGCCCGACGAGCCGGCCTGGAGCAGGACCGGCCGGCCCTGGGGCCCCCGGGGCACCGTGAGGGGGCCGCGGACCTTGAACCACTCGCCCTTGTGGTCGAGCTCGCGGACCGACTCGGGCCGGGCGAACACGCCGTGCTCGCGGTCGAGCACGAGGGCGTCGTCGTCCCAGGTGTCCCACAGGCCGGTCGTCGCCTCGACGAACTCGTCGGCCCGGTCGTAGCGCTTGTCGTGGTCCAGGATCTGGTCGACGCCGTAGTTCTGGGCCTCGCTGTCGTTGATGGACGTGACGATGTTCCAGGCGGCGCGGCCGCCGGAGAGGTGGTCGAGCGTGGCGAAGGTGCGGGCCACGTGGAACGGCGAGTAGTAGGTGGTCGAGTAGGTGGCCCCGAGCCCGATGTGCCGGGTGGCGCCGGCGATGACGCCGAGCACCACGCTCAGGTCGAGCTTGACCGGCCGGGCGCCGGTGCGCACGGCCTCGGCCACCGATCCGCCGTAGATGCCGGGCATGGCGAGGCGGTCGTCGAAGAACATCAGGTCGAAGCAGCCCTCTTCGAGGGTCCGGCCGAGCTTCTGGTAGTAGCTCGCCGAGAGGAACCCGTGCTCGGTGGCAGGATGGCGCCACGACCCCGAGTACACCGAGGTGTTCCCCGCCTGCATGAATCCCACCAGCGCCATCTGCCGCTGCGTCGCTCCTGCCATCCCACGTCCCTTTCCCGGTCGGTCGTCTGAAACGTAGAATGTGATATGTCAGATTTCAAGTCGATCGGCGGCACCGTGCGCGCCCGGGCCGCCACCGAGCTGCGCGACCGCATCCTCACGGGCCGCTTCGGGGAGGGGACGCGCCTCGACCTCGACGAGATCAGCGCCGAGTTCGGCATCAGCCGGACCCCGGTGCGCGAGGCCCTCCTCGAGCTCTCCTACGAGGGCCTCGTCGCCGTGACCCCGCGCAGCGGCATCACCGTCCTCGGCATCACCCCGCAGGACGCCGTCGACAACTTCGCCATCCTGGCCGCGCTCTCCGGCAAGGCGGCCGAGTGGGCCACCGGGCGCATGGCCCCGCCCGAGCTGGCCGAGCTCCGCCGGCTGGCCGAGACGATCCACGGGGCGGACGACGTGGTGGCCGCCAACTGGCGCTTCCACCGCACCCTCAACGCGGCGGCCGGCTCGCCCCGCCTGCTCACCTTCATCCGCCAGGCCGTCCGTGTCGTTCCCGCCAGCTACTTCGAGCTGTTCCCCGAGCAGGAGGAACGCAGCCGGGACGAGCACGCGGCCCTGCTCGACGCCATGGAGCGCGGCGACGGACCGGCGGCCCGCGAGCTGGCCGAGGCCCACGTCATGGTGGCCGGCGAGGCGCTGGCCGACTGGTTGGCGGCCCGGGAGGCCGGGCAGGAGGACCGCGCCGTCAGCTGACGGCGCGGGCCCCGATCACGCCACCGTCCACGAGCACGTCGGTCCCGGTCATGAACGAGGCGGCGTCGGAGGCGAGGAACGCGGCCACCGCGGCCACCTCCTCGGGCCGGGCCATGCGGGCGAGCGGGCTCGTCCGCACCATCTCCGCCATCGCGGGCTCGTGGGCGGCCTCGAGCTGCCCCATGCCCGTGTCCACGATCCCGGGCGACAGCGACAGCAGCCGCGCCCCCCGAGCACCCCAGGCTCCCGCCCGGTGCTGGACGAGCCGCACGACACCGCGCTTGGACAGGGCGTAGGCGAACTGCGGCTCGTCCGGGTCGATGCCGGCGGCCGCGAGGTCGGCGAAGAACGTGGGCGAGCCGGGCTCGTCGAGCACGGCGTCGATCGGGTCGGCGGCCGGGACCATGTGCGCGGCCATCGACGCGAAGCAGACCGCCACCGACCCGGGCGTGAGCGACGGCTCGAACGCCTGGAGGACGCGGGCGGGGCCGAGGAGGTTGACCTCGTAGATGGGCCGCCCGGGGGCCATCGACGGCGACAGCCCGGCGGTGATGACGAGCGCGCCCAGCTCGCCGGTGGCCTCGACGAGCGCGTCGACGTCGGCGGGCGCCGTGATGTCGCAGGTCATGACGTCGACCTCGCCGCCGAGGCGGTCGGCCACCTTGCCGAGGCCGCCGCTGTCCCGGTCCGCGAGCAGGAGCCGCCCGCGCGGCGCGAGCAGCGGCGCCAGCGCGGCCCCCATGCCGGAGGCGCCGCCGATGATGACGTTCGTCTTGGTCATGGCGCCAGGATAATGTGCTTCGCGTTTGGCGGAAATGTTGTCATGAGTTACGGAAACGCTGCTTTCGCCCGGAGCAAGGAGCCACCATGGTCCGTCCCCGCACCCCGGATCGGCCGACCCACCTGCGCAGCGCCCGCATGCTCGACGTCGCCGCGGGCGAGATCGTGGCGCCCGGCTCGCTGCTCGTGGAGGGCGAGCGCATCGTCGCGGTCTCGCCGGCCTCGGTCCCCGACGATGCCATCGTGATCGATCTGGGCGACGCCACGCTGCTCCCGGGCCTCATGGACATGGAGGTGAACCTGCTCCTCGGCGGCCCCGACCACACGAGCCCGCTCACCGCCGTGCAGGACGATCCTGCGGTCCGCACGCTGCGCGCCGTCTTCAACGCCCGGCGGACCCTGCGGGCCGGGTTCACGACCGTGCGCAACCTCGGCCTGTTCATCCAGACCGGCGGCATCCTGCTCGACGTGGCCCTGGCGAAGGCCATCGACCTCAACTGGATCGAGGGGCCGCGCATCGTCCCCGCCGGGCATGCCATCACCCCCACCGGCGGGCACCTCGACCCCACGATGTTCCAGGCGTTCGCGCCGCACATCATGCCGCTGACCGTGGAGGAGGGCATCGCCAACGGGGTCGCGGAGGTCCGCACCGCGGTCCGCTACCAGATCAAGCACGGGGCCAGGGTCATCAAGGTCTGCGCCTCGGGCGGGGTGATGTCCCACACCGGCCCGGCCGGCGCCCAGCAGTACTCCGACGAGGAGCTGGCCGCCATCGCCGACGAGGCCCACCGCGCCGGGCTGAAGGTGGCCGCCCACGCCCACGGCGACGACGGCATCCGGGCCGCCATCCAGGCGGGCTTCGACTGCATCGAGCACGGCTCCCTGATGAGCGACGAGACCCTCGACCTGTTCATCGAGCGGGGCACCTTCCTCGTGGCGACCACGTACATCGCCGACGGCATGGACGTCTCCCATGCACCGCCGGAGCTCCAGGCGAAGGCGGCGGAGGTGTTCCCGAAGGCCAAGGCCACCGTCAGCAAGGCCATCCGGCGCGGCGCCCGCATCGCGTGCGGCACGGACGCGCCGGCGATCCCGCACGGACGCAACGCCAAGGAGCTGATCGCCCTCGTCGACCGGGGCATGACCCCGCTGCAGGCCCTGCGCGCCGCCACCGTCGTGTCGGCCGAGCTCATCGACGTCGACGACCGGGGCCGCCTCGAGCCGGGCCTGCTCGCCGACGTGATCGCCGTCCCCGGCAACCCGCTCGACGACATCACGGTCACAGAGCAGGTCCGGTTCGTGATGAAGGGCGGGGTCGTGGCCCGCCACGACGCGCCCGGGGTCTAGGGTCCCGGCCCGACCGATTGGAATGGTGATGCTGTTCATCCTGCGCTTCGACCTGCGGAACCCGGCCTTCGCGGGTGTCGACATGACCGACCGGTACCGGGCGGTGCTGGAGATGACCGAGTGGGCGGACCAGCGGGGGGCGCTGGCCGTGAGCTTCTCCGAGCACCACGGCAGCGACGACGGCTACCTGCCGAGCCCCCTGGTCATGGCGGCCGCCGTCGCCGCCCGCACGACCAACATCGCGATCGCGATCAACGCCCTCATCGCCCCGTTCCACGACCCGCTGCGGCTGGCCGAGGACATCGCCGTCGTCGACCGGCTGAGCGGGGGCCGCCTCAACCTGACCCTGGCCGGCGGCTACGTGCAGGAGGAGTTCGACATGCTCGGCGTGCCGCTCTCCGAGCGGCCGGCGCGCCTCCGCGAGACCGTCGCCACGCTGCGGGCGGCCTGGACCGGCGAGCCGTTCGAGTTCCGCGGCCGCACGGTGCAGGTCACGCCCACGCCGGCCCAGCCGGGCGGGCCGAAGCTCGTGCTCGGGGGCAGCAGCGAGGTCGCGGCCCGCCGCGCCGCCCGCATCGGCGACGGGTTCGTGCCCTCGGAGACCCACTGCTGGGAGTTCTACCGGGACGAGTGCCTGAAGCTGGGCAAGCCCGACCCGGGCCCGGCCATGGAGTTCACCGCCGACGTCGTGGTGCTGGCCGAAGACCCCGACGCCGCCTGGCCCGTGCTCGGCCCGTACTTCATGCACGAGTCCAACGCCTACGGCGCGTGGCAGGTGGCCGCCGGCCACAACGCCTACCGGCCGTTCGCCGAGCTCGACGAGCTGCGCGCCGACGGCCAGTACCGCATCCTCACCCCCGACGAGTACCGCGCCGAGATGGCGTCCGCGGGTGACCTCGCCTTCGGGAAGCTGCACCCCATGGTGGGCGGCATCCCGCCCGAGCTCGCCTGGGAGCACCTGCACCTGTTCGAGGAGACGTTCCTCGCCTGATCCGCTCCGGACGGCCGAGCTGTCGAGCCGGTGCTTCCCGGCCAAATCCCCACGCGTAGGCCGTGGCGAGCGCCCTACCCGCTCGGCCGCTGAGAACGTCGTTTCCGTCGGCTGCTACCCTCATCTGCGTGCCGAACATCTCGATTTCCATGCCGAGAGGCACGTTCTCTTGTGAAGAGAAGATGGTACCGGTAGCCTGGTGGCGTGACCGTCGTGCTGCCGGAGCGTTCCGCCGTGGCTGACCATGCCGACCATGCGGACGTGCGACGCGAGCACGGCTACCACGCGCTCGGCGTCAAGCAGATCGTCCAGGAGACCGCCGACACCCGCTCCTTCGTGCTGGACGTGCCCGAGGACCTCCGGGACATGTTCCGGTACCGGGCGGGCCAGTTCTGCACCTTCCGCACCCACGTCGGCGAGGAGGAGCTGCTGCGCTGCTACTCGATGTCGAGCGCGCCGGAGACCGACGGCGACCTCACCGTCACCGTGAAGCGCGTGCCCGGCGGCCGGGTCTCCAACTGGTTCCACGACCACGTGGCCGAGGGCGACGTCCTCGAGGTGACGAAGCCGGCGGGCGTGTTCTGCGTGCGGGACGGCGACCGGCCCGTGGTGGCCTTCGCCGGCGGCAGCGGGGTGACCCCGGTGATGTCGATCGCCAAGAGCGTGCTGGCCAGCACCCGGCGGCCCGTCCGGCTGCTCTACGCCAACCGCGACCGCGACTCGGTGATCTTCCACGATCAGCTCCTGCGGCTCGAGGCCGGCCATGCGGACCGGATCGACGTGCGGCACCACCTCGACGGCGACGCCGGCTACCTCGACGCCGCCGCCATCGCGGCGTTCGTCGGGGACGACCGCGCCGCCGACTTCTACATCTGCGGCCCGACGCCGTTCATGGACCTGGTCGAGCACGCGCTGCTCGACCTCGGCGTCGACCCCGGGCGGATCCTGCTGGAGCGCTTCGTCAACGCGGGCCAACCCGCACCGGCCGCGGCGCCCACCGCATCCACCGCGTCCACCGCATCCACCACGGTCGCCGCGGCCGCCGCGGCGAGGGCGGGCGGCACCGGCGCAGAGGTCCCGGAGGCGGTGCTCGTGATCCTCAAGGGCAAGCGCCACGCGATCCCCTACCGGCCCGGCGACACCGTGCTCGAGACGGCCCGGCGGGGCGCCCTCCAGGCGCCCTACTCCTGCGAGGCCGGGAACTGCGCCACCTGCATGGCGCTCGTCCGCGAGGGGTCGGCCACGATGCGGGTCAACAACGCCCTCACGCCCGACGAGGTCGCCGAGGGATGGGTCCTCACCTGCCAGGCGCTCCCGCAGGGCCCCAGCGTCACCGTCGAGTACGAGTCGTTCTGAGGAAGGCTCCCCCGGTCAGGTGTTGCGGCCGCCGTTGACGCCGATGACCTGGCCGGTGACGTAGCCGGCCTCGTCGGAGACGAGGAACGAGCACGCCGCGGCGATGTCCTCGGGCCGGCCGGCCCGGCGGACCGGGGTCAGGGCCGCGTGGTGCTCGACGCTGCCGCCGAGCATGCCCCGCTCCTCCGAGACCCGGAGCATCGGCGTGTCGATGAACCCCGGCGGGATCGTGTTGACCGTGACCCCCTTGGGGCCGAACTCGAGGGCCAGCGCCTTCGTCATCCCGATCACCCCGGCCTTCGAGGCCACGTAGTGGACCATGTACGGCTGGCCGCCCTGGGCGCTGGACGACGAGATGTTGACGATCCGGCCCCAGCCGGCCGCGATCATGTCGGGCAGCACCGCCTGGGTGCAGTAGAAGGGCCCGTTCAGGTTCACGGCCATGACCCGGTCCCACTTCTCGTCGGTGATCGACAGGAAGTCCTTGAAGCCGGTGATGCCCGCGTTGTTGACCAGCACGAGCACGGGCCCCAGGGCGTCGCGCACCCGCTGGACGGCGCCGTCCACCTGGGCGCGGTCCGACACGTCGACCCCACCGACGGCCAGGGCCTCGTGGCCCTCCTTGGCCACCTCCTCGGCGACCCGCTCGGCCGCCTCCGTGTCGAGGTCGACGATGGCGGGCGCGAAGCCGTCCCGTGCCAGCCGGTGGACGATGGCCCGACCCATGCCCGACCCACCGCCGGTGACGATGGCCGTGCGCTTCTCCGTGGTGCTCATCGCTCGTCTCTCCCTCAGATCACGCCGTCGGCGCGGAGCTTGTCGATCTCGTCGGCGGTGCGGTGCAGCAGCCGGCGCAGCACGTCGTCGGTGTCGGCCCCCAGCGCGGGGCCGAGCCAGCGGATCTCGCCGGGGGTCGCGGACAGCGCCGGCAGGACCCCGGGCACCGCCAGCGGCCCGATCCGGGAGTCCTCGGTCACGATCGTCTGCCGGTGGCGGTACTGGGGGTCCTCGAAGATCTCCGCGATCGAATACAACGGCCCCGCCGGCACCTCGGCCGCCCGGCACGCCGCGAGCGCCTCGTCCCGGGTGAGCGACCCCACCCACGCCGCCACCAGCCCGTTCACCCGGGGCCGGGCCGCCAACCGCCGGGCCTTGGGCCCGTACTGGTCCACCCCCGCCAGCTCCGGCTGGCCCATCGCCCCCGCCAACCGAGCGAACATCTCGTCGTTGGTGCACGCGATGGCCAACCACTTCCCGTCACTGCACTCGAAATGGCTGTGGGGCACCACGTTCACCGTGTCCGCCCCCATCCGCTCCCGCACGAACCCGTTCTGCTGGAACGCCGGCGCGATCTCGTCCAACACCCGGAACGTCGACTCGAACAACGCCAGATCGATGCACTGCCCCACACCGCTGCGGTGCCGCGCCTGCAACGCCAACAACACCCCGACCGCCCCATAGAGCCCCGAGATGTAATCCGCCAGCGACGTCGACCCCGGCGTGACCGGCGGCCCATCCGGATCCCCCGCCAGGTACGCCAACCCCGAAAACGCATGGGCGATGCGCGCGAAGCCCGGCTGGTCCCGCATCGGCCCCGACTGCCCGTACGCCGACACCCGCACCAGGATCGCCCGCGGGTTCAACGCCTGGATCGACCCGTAGTCCAGACCCCAACGCTCCAGCACCCCCGGCCGGAAGTTCTCGATCACCACATCCGCCGTCGCCACCAACTCCCGCAGCAACCCCCGCCCCCGGGGATCGCCCAGATCCAGGGTCACCGACCGCTTGTTGCGACCCTCGCTCAACCACACCAACGTGTCACCACAACCGGACTCGGTACCGAACCGGCGCAGGTCATCCCCCGACCCCGGCCGCTCCACCTTGATCACCTCGGCACCGAACTCGCCCAGCACCGTCGCACAGAACGGGCCCGCGATGTACGTGCCGAGATCCAAGACCCTGATGCCGTCGAGAGCTTGCATGCGTTCAGCCTTGCCCGCAGCCCGCTGGAGCCGCCGGTCGAGCCGTCCCTTCTACGTGGGCGCGAGAACGAGTGCCGCCGATCGTGAGAACGCTACCGAGCGTATCATGGATTGCGGATTCTCAGCTCGCCGTGAGGCCGTTGTCGACGGTGTACACGGCCCCGGTGATCGAGCGGGCCTCGTCGGAGGCGAGGAACGCGAACAGGGCGGCGATCTCCTCGGGCTCGGCCATGCCCCGGTGGCCGGCCATGCGACCGAGGAGGCTGGGCTCGACGTCGGGCGGGAACCGCACGGTGGCCGTGATGTTCGTCCTGGTGCCGGCAGGCGCGATGGCGTTGACCCGCAGCGGCTGCTTGAGGAACTCCACCGCCAGCGCCCGTGTGAGCTGGATCAGCCCGCCCTTGCTCATGCAGTACACGGCCGCATAGGGCACGCCGTGCAGCCCGGCGTTCGACGCGATGTTCACGATGTTGCCACCCGCAGTGAGCAGGTGAGGGATGGCGGCCTGCGCCAGGAAGAGGCAGGCGTCGAGGTTGATGCTCATGACGC
>DASSGC010000276.1:0-11594 GCA_035693765.1 Acidimicrobiales bacterium | reverse complement strand
GGGACCGCGATGCCGATGACCGTGTTCTTGCCGGAGAACGTGCCGACCTTGCGGACGCTGCCGGTGAGCACGTCGACGAGGTGGAAGGTCGACCCGTCCGGGCCGTTCACCGCCGCGAAGCCGGTGTTGTCGCGGGCGGCCTCGTCGCGGGTGCGGGTGTAGATGTCGGCCGAGGTGTCGGGACCGGCGTCGACGCCGAGCTTGCCGGTGGGCGCCAGGGTGCCGTTGTTGGGCGGCGACTGCACGGCGACCTGGTCGAGCGCCGAGTCGACGTCGAACAGCGTCGTGGCCGTCGCGGCCGCCAGGTCGTTGTTGGTGTAGGCCGCGGCCACGATGCCGGTGGCCGGCGTGCCGGGGGTGTACGACAGGCCCGTGTCGGCGGTGGTGGCGCCGGTGTCGACGTTGATCCGCAGGTTCTGGCCGGTGTCGCTCACGACCCGGAGGCGGTCGGCGGCGGGGTTGAAGTCGACGCCGAACGACGTCCCGTCCAGCGGCACGGTGAGGCGCGACACCAGCGTCGCCTGGGCGGTGCTCACGTCGACGGTGTAGACGCCGCCCTGGTCGCCGAGGCCGTAGTAGGCCCCGTTGGCGGGACGGGCGTCGATGCCGACGAGGCGGGTGTCGACGTCGAGGCCGGCCACGTCGCCGATGTCGCGGGCCCTGTCGGGCCGGCCTGCCCGGAAGCAGACCAGGCGCTGGTCTGCGGTCAGGCCCACGACCTCGATGGCACGGATGTCGCGGCTCGCCGCGCCGCACGTCCGGGTGGCGCGGTCGGCGCGCCCGCCGGGGGTCACGGCGCCTGCGCTCGGCGCAACGGCCAGCGTGGCGGCGGCCAGGGCGGCCAGCCCGGCCGCTGTCATGCGCTTGAACATGTCGTTCCTCCCTGGGAGTGGGGAGCGGGGAAACCTCCCGCCTGAGGGTGTCTCCCGCAGTGGGAGCACGGCCGGTATTCGGCACCGCGCACGACGTAGATGACGCTGCCGTCGGCGGGCGCGGGACCGGCGGCGGCACCGCACGCTGAGCGCACGGGCCGCCGCCGGGACCGGAGCGGGGTGCGACGGGGCCGGACGAGTCGGGCGGGCCGGCGTCGACCGTGCCGGCCGGACGCGGTGGGGCGCCGGCGCGGGTGCGACGCCCCGCTACGACGTCGCGCGCGGGTCAGCCGGTGCGGGTGCGACATCGCGGCGCCGTCAGCCGGTGCGGGTCAGCCGGTGCGGGTCAGCCGGTGGGGGTCAGCCGGTGGGGTCAGCCGGTGGGGGTCAGCCGGTGCGGGTCAGCCGGTGCTGTCCTCCGGCGCGTCGCCGGGGGCGTCCGCCGGGGCCTCGTCGCCGCCCGGGAACGTGACGCCGACGTCCATCTCGTCGGTCCCCCGCACCACGTGGAGGGTCACGGTCTGGCCGGGGCGGCACCGGGCCAGCGCCGCCTCCAGCCCCGCGGGACCGTCGATCTCGTGTCCGTCGAGCGCGGTGAGCAGGTCGCCCCGCCGGATGCCCGCCGCCGCGGCGGCGCCGTCGTCGGTGACGCCACGCACCAGCGCGCCCGCCCGCTCGCCCAGGCCGACCGCCGCCCGCAGCCGGCGTGCCGCGCCGCTCGGGGCCAACCCCACGCCCAGCACCACCCGCGACGGCTCGCGCCCGGCGGCCAGGGCGTCGATGCGGGCCCGCAGCGCCTCGCCCGCCGCCTGCGCGATCGAGAAGCCGTCACCCAGGCGCAGCGTGGTGATGCCGACCAGCCGGCCCTCGGCGTCGACGACCGGGCTGCCGGAGCTGCCGCGGGCGAGGGGTGCCGTGTGTTCGATCCCCCCGGTCACGAGGCGGCCACGCGGTCCCCGGAACGAGCGGTCCACCGCCGAGACCGCCCCGGCCGTGATCCGCCGGCCCCCGGGGATGGCGGCCACGGCGTAGACGGGCATGCCCTCGACCACGGGGGCGTCCGACCACTCCGGCGCGGGTGCGCCGCCGGTGTCGACCGCCAGCACGGCCACGTCGCCGTCGACGTCGACCCCGCTGGCCCGGGCCTGCACGGCCCGACCGTCGGCGAAGGTGACCTCCGTCGTGCGGTCCCGCAGGTTGTGGGCGTTGGTCACGACCAGCCCGTCGGCCACGACCACGCCGCAGCCCCGGCCGCCGTGCCGCCCGATCCGCACCACCGCGGGGGCCACGGCGTCGGCCACGCGGCGAACGGTCTCCTGCTGTTCGGTTGCGCTCATCTCGATCTCCGTCCCGGCGTGTGGGTAGTGACTTGCAATTCGCAAGTCACTGTATCGTTGCGCCATGCCCGCGCCACGGCGTTCCCGAACCGCCCACGTCCCCGACCGGGCCGCCGATCCCGCGGACCGGGCGCTCGCCCTCGCCGCCGACGTGATCGGCGACCGCTGGTCGCTGCTCGTCGTGGCCCGGCTGCTGCAGGGACCGCAGCGGTTCGGCGAGCTGCTCGCCGGCCTCGACGGGCTCGCACCCAACATCCTCGCCCGCCGCCTGGCCCGGCTGGAGTCCGAGGGCCTCGTGGTCGGCGAGCCCTACTCGGTCCGCCCGGTTCGCCACGCCTACCGGCTGACCGCCAGCGGCCACGACCTCGCCGGCGTGGTCCGGATGCTGGCGGGCTGGGGGGCGCGGCGGCACGGCGGCGCCGGCGCGGCACGCCACGGCGTGTGCGGCACCCCGCTGGAGGCCCGCTGGTTCTGCCCGACCTGCGACGCGGTGGTCGACGCGCCCGCGCCGGGCGGTGACGCCGAGCCCGGGGACGGCGAGGTGATCTGGCTCTGACCGGTGCGGCGGCGGGGTGGGTCCATCCCCATCGGTGCAGGTACTAAGGTCCCACCGGCGCCCGCTGACGGCGGCGCCTGGCGCGCAACGTCCGAGGCGATCTGCGCGGCCAGCTAGCGTCGGCGTTCCGGCGGACCCTTCGCATCAACGAGGAGACACCCCCGATGTCCCAGGTCAGTCCCGGCTGGTATCCGGACCCTTCCGGACGCTTCGCCCAGAGATACCACGACGGCACCAGATGGACCGAGCACGTCGCCGACGCTGCCGGGCAGCGGAGCGTCGACAACCCTGAAGCCCAGGCCGCCCCGGGGCCCGATCCGTACCAGGGCGCCGGCCAGCAGGGCTACGGCGCCGCCGACTACGGCCAGCAGCCCGGCTCCCAGGGGTGGGGAGACCAGGGCGGCCAGGCGGCCGGCGGGTACGGCCAGCAGGGCAGCGGCGAGAGCTGGGGCCAGGCGGGCGGCGGGAGCGGCCAGGGCTGGCCCGCGGCCGGGCAGCCGGGCTACGGCCAGCAGCCCGCCGACCCCTACGGCCAGCAGGGCCAGTACGGCACGCCGAGCGGCCAGGGCTACGGCCAGCAGGGCCAGTGGCAGGGCGGCTACGGGCAACCCGGCTACGGCGCTCCGGGCGCGGGCGGCTTCACGCCCACCGTCGGCCTCATCGCCGGCGGCATCGGCGGCTTCCTCGTGCTGATCTCGCTGTTCGCGCTCGAGTTCCTCTCGGTCGGGGGCGACGGGGGCGACCTGGGCGAGATCGCCGACATCCCGTCGGGGTTCGTCGACGTGCCGGCGGCCCTCGACACCTACGCCGGGTTCGGGCGGCTGCTGGCCCTGCTGGTGGTCGCGTTCGGCATCCTGGCCATCCTGAAGCTGCCGCAGATCCCGCAGCTCGCCAACATCCCGAACCTGCCGATCATCGCTGCCGCGGTGTGCGGTGTGTTCGCCCTGTGGCACGTGCTGGCGATGTTCGCGAGCTTCGAGGGCATCGACACGTCGCCCGCCTTCGGCGCCATCCTCGGCCTCATCGGGTGGGCCGGGCTCATCGCCGGGCAGTTCCTCACCCAGCCGGTCGGCGCCAAGCGCTGACCCCCGACGACAGATCCCGAGACAGGGGCCCCGCCCGGCGCGCGCCGGGGACGGGGCCCCTGCCGCGTCCGGCGCCGGGGGACCGAGCGGGGCACTGCGGCGCTAGTGTCATCTGACACTTCGTCAGAGCCGGGTCCGGCACGGGAGGGAATCGTGGGTTCGACGCGATCGGGGTCCGCAGCCGCGCAGTTCAACCTGGTCGACGCCTTCGACACGGTGGCCGGCGTACACCCGGACCGGGACTGCCTGGTGTGGGGGGAGCGCCGTGTCACGTTCCGCCAGATGGCCGAGCGCAGCCGGCGGCTCGCCACGTACCTGCGGTCGCGGGGTCTCGGCGCCGTCACCGAGAGGTCCGCGCTGGCCGGCCACGAGTCGGGCCAGGACCACCTCGGCAGCTACCTCTACAACGGCAACGAGTACCTCGAGTCGATGCTCGGCGCCTTCCGCGCCCGGGTGGCGCCGTTCAACGTGAACTACCGCTACGTCGAGGAGGAGTTGCTCTACCTCCTCGACAACGCCCGCTGCCGGGCG
The DNA here is from genome assembly GCA_035693765.1 of Acidimicrobiales bacterium. Classification (GTDB taxonomy): domain Bacteria; phylum Actinomycetota; class Acidimicrobiia; order Acidimicrobiales; family VFJN01; genus ZC4RG19. The sequence goes on along the minus strand of DASSGC010000276.1, from coordinate 7,213 downwards.
CTCGTCTACCACGCCGAGTTCGCCCCCATACTGGCCGCCGTCCGCGACCGGCTGCCCGGTCTCGACGTGCTGCTGCAGGTGGCCGACGGCTCGGGCCACGACCTGCTGCCGGGGTCCGTCGACTACGAGGAGGCCCTCGCGGGCGTCGACCCGGGGCCCGACCCCGTCGGCGATGCGGCGCCGTCGCCCGACGACCTCTACATCCTCTACACGGGCGGCACCACCGGCATGCCCAAGGGCGTGTTGTGGCGCCAGCACGACATCTTCATGTCGGCCATGGGCGGGCGCAACCTCCTCACGCAGGCGACCATCGGCAGCTACGAGGAGCTGGCCGAGGGCGCACGCGCCTTCGAGACGCCGCTGAAGTTCATGGTCCTGCCGCCCCTCATGCACGGCGCGGCCCAGTGGGCGTCGTTCATCGCGCTCAACGGCGGCCACACCATCGTCCTGCCTCCCGACACCCGGCGCTTCGATCCCGCCCAGACCTGGCGCACGGTCGAGCGCGAGCGGTGCACCACCCTCACCGTGGTCGGCGACGCCATCGCCCGGCCGCTCGTCGAGGAGCTGGAGGCCGGCGACTACGACACCAGTGGCCTGCTCAGCGTCGGCAACGGCGGCGCACCGCTCACGCCCACCATCAAGGAGCGGTTGCTGGCGCAGCTCCCGCACATCATGCTCACCGACTCGGTCGGGTCGTCGGAGACGGGCGCGCAGATGAGCCACCTGTCGAGCCGCGGGAACGTGTCGACCGGGCGGTTCACCCCGATGGCGGGCACGGTGGTGGTGAGCGAGGACCTCGACTCCGTGGTCGAGCCGGGGCACGAGGGCATCGGCTGGCTCGCCCAGCAGGGCTGGGTCCCGCTCGGCTACCTCGGCGACGCCGAGACGACGGCCCGCACGTTCCCCGTGATCGACGGCGTCCGCTACTCGGTCCCCGGCGACCGGGCCCGTCACCTGGCGAGCGGCGAGATCGAGCTGCTGGGGCGCGACTCGGTCACGATCAACTCGGGCGGCGAGAAGATCTTCGCCGAGGAGGTCGAGCGGGCCATCGCCGGCCACCCCGCCGTCCACGACGTCGTGGTCGTGGGTCGGCCCAGCGAGCGGTGGGGGCAGGAGGTGGTCGCGCTGGTCGAGCTGGCCGAGGACCGCACGGCGACCGCCGACGACATCGTGGCCGAGGCGGGCCGTCACATCGCCCGCTACAAGTTGCCGAAGGACGTGCTGTTCCTGCCGGCCATCCAGCGCAGCCCGTCCGGCAAGGCCGACTACCGCTGGGCGCGGGCCCAGGCCACGAGCTGACCGGCGGCACGCGCCGACCCGGCTCGGCCGGGCTCGGGCCGGGCCGCGAGCCGGCGGCGTACGGTGCGTGGGGCGTGGCCTGGCCGCCGGAACCCTCCGCCGTCCGCGCCCGCCCCGAACTGGCGGCGTTCGGTGCGTGGGGCGTGCGGCATCGCCGCCGGAACCCTCCGCCGTCCGCGTCCGCCCCGAACTGGCGCCGTTCGGTGCGCGGGTGCGCGGCATCGCCGCCGAGACCGTCAGCCGCCAGGACGTCGTGGCGCGCCGGCTGGTCAGCCGCGGCGCCCCGCCCGCGTGGGCCCACGCTCCCCGCGACGACCGTGGGCCGGGCGCGCACGAGGCCCGGGGCGAACCCCGGGCCTCGTCGAGAGCGGTGGTGCGGCCGGCGGACGTCAGGCGGCGGCGTGCGCTGCCTTGCGGCGCTTGGCGGCCACCGCGGTGAGGATGCCGCCGGCGGCGGCGAGCCCGAGGCCGATGCGGGCCAGCGGCAGCGTGGAGTCCTGACCCGTCCGGGGCAGGGACCCCGATGCCGCCCTGGCCGGGGCGGTCGCGCCGCCGGCGCCGTCGGCGGACACCACGTTGATGGAGAGCGAGAGCGTCAGCGAGCTGCCGTCCGGCGCCGGGCCCGACGCCGTGATCGTGTGGGCGCCTAGCGGCGTGTCGGTGGGGATGGTGCCCTGCAGCGCCACGACGCCGGCGGCGTCCGCGGCCCCCGAGGCCAGCGTCACCGGGTCGGACGTGAGAACGATGTCGACGCTGCCGCCGGTCCGGAAGGTGCGGGCCTCGATGTCGATCGTCTGGCCCGGGGTCGGCGTGGTGTCGCTCACCGTCAGGCTGTTGATCGCCGGGGGATACTGCTGGGCCGACGCGGGGGCGGCGAGCGCTACGACGCTGAGTGCTGCGCAGACGAGCAGGCGTTTGACCATCGTTCGGACTCCAGCGTTCCCCGCGCCGGAGGCACCCCACCCCCGGGCTGTGACCCGGGGGACAATAACACGTGTGCGACCTATCACAAGCGGCGCCGGAGCCGGTGACGGGCAGGGCCGTAGCATGGTCCCGGAACCTCACCTGGGGGTGTAGCTCAGTTGGCAGAGCAGCCGCCTTTTAAGCGGATGCGCGAGGGTTCGATCCCCTCCGCCCCCACAGTCACACCCATCGACATGCCTGCTCCCGCCGGATCACCTCGTCGGTGTCGCGTCACGAGGGCCGGCGTTGCCGTCCCGGACTCCTGATCTCGACGCCTTGATCGGCAGCGGTGGCGAGCATGTCGGTCACGTCAGGGAACCGGCCTCTCCCGCACCGTTGCGCGGACTCAGGAGTGGGGGTGGACGACGATCCTCGGGGGGCCTTCGCCGCGCCGGACGCGTTCGAGCGCGTCGGGCACCTGGTCGAGGCCGATGACGTCGCCGACGCTGGGCAGGGGGTCGAGGCGCCCGGCGCAGACGGCGTCGAGGGTGCCGTACCAGTCCTCGGGGTGGGGGCCGCCGCCGAACTGGATGGTGACGCCCTTGTGGGTGGCGGCGGTGCAGTCGAGCTGGTCGCCGGTGTACCAGCCGCCGGCGGCGTAGACGCGGGCCCACATCTCGGCCGAGTCGACGATGTGCTGGACCATCCCGGGCTTGCCGACGCATTCGAACACGACGGCCGGCCTGGTGGTCCCGCGCTCGGCGGCGACGTCCTTCCACACGTCCCACGGGGAGCGGGAGGTGGGGTCGACGGTGACGTGGGCGCCGAAGCGTTCGGCGAGGGCCCGGCGCCCGGCGTCGAGGTCGGACACCACGATCGGCTCGATCGAGCGGGCCGCCAGCGCGGCGACGGTGGAGAGGCCGATGGCCCCGGCGCCGATGACGAGCGGGACCTCGCCAGGGGCTATGGCCGAGCTGCGGACGTAGAACTCGCCGACGGCGAACGCGTCGACCAGGGCGACGGCGTCCGGGTCGACGCCGTCGGGCACGGCGCGGGCCATCGGCTCGGCGACGAGGAGCATCTCCCCGAAGCTGCCGGGCGCCTCGGGGTGCTGGCCGATGACCTTGGTGCCGGCCAGGCCGCCGTCCACGAGGAGGATCGGCATGGCGGTCACGCGGGTGCCGGCCGGGAAGGTGCCGGCGCAGTCGGGGCCGTGAGCGACGACCTCGCCGACGAACTCGTGGCCGAGCACGATGTCGCGGTCCGCGTCGTAGAGCATCCCGGCCGGGCCGCCGGCGGGGACGGCGTCGTGGTGGTCCATGAAGTGGACGTCGGAGGCGCAGATCGCCGTGCTGAGCGTGCGGACGAGCAGCTCGCCGGGACCGGGGACGGGGTCGGGGGTCTCGCGGATCTCGACCCGGCCGCCGCGCAGGACTGCGGCGCGCATCAGCCCGCCACCCCGGCGCCGACGGGCTCGACCAGGACCATCGTGTAGCGGCGCCGGGCGATCCTCCAGCCCCCTGTGGTACGAGCGAACTCGTCGTCGTAGTACCCGGCGGCATGCACGCCGCCGGTGCCGTCGGCACTCATGACCAGGGCGTCGACGTAGCTGCGGGCGGTGGCCCGCCCGTCGCCGTCCGCCTCGACGGCGATGTTGGTGATGCGGTGCAGGGTGTCGGTGTTCACGCCGCACCCTCGGTGCCCTGGCCCATCAGGCCTCCTCCCATGTCGATCATCAGCCGGACGGCGTCGTTGCGGGGCAGGGCGCCGAGCTGCTGGGCGCCGTCCCGGAGCAGCTCGCCGACGAACCGGGTCGGCCCGGCGGCGAGGTGGGCGAGCGCCTCGGCGGCCACCTCCTCGGCAGTGGCGGCGCCGGGGATGGGGCTCGGGTCGTCCTCCCCGGCGAGCACGCCCCGCCGGGCGAGCAGCCGGCGCAGGGCCGGCGTGTCGGTCACCGCCAGGATCAGGCCGAGGACGTCCACACCCCGTTCGTGCAACTCGGCCCACAGCGCCTCGGCGAGGACCATCCCGAAGGCCTTGGTGGCGCCGTAGGCCACCATGTTCGGCGCCCCCACCAGCCCGGCACCGGACCCGACCAGGACGATGCCACCGCGGCCCCGGGTGGCCATGGCGCCGCCGTAGTGGTGGCACAGCTGCGCCGGCACCGAGCAGTTGCGGTGGATCATCCCGAGGGCGGCGTCGATCGGCTGGTCGAGGAAGGGCGCGTAGGCGGGGTCGGCGCCGGCACAGTAGGCGAGCAGTCCCACCTCGAGACCCCGCGTCGCCTCTGCCACCGCGTCGGCGGCGCCGTCGGCGGCGAGGTCGACCGCGACCGCCCGGGCCTCGACGCCCGCTTCCGCCCGGAGGGAGGCAGCCAGGCCGTCGAGCACCGTCTGCCGCCGGGCCAGCAGGACGACGTGGACGCCCCGGGCGGCGACGGCGCGGGCGAGGGCCTCACCGACGCCCTCCGACGCCCCGGCGATCACCGCCCAGGGCCCGTAGCGCTCGGCGAACGAGAGTTCCGGCTCGGGCACCCCACTCCTCTCGACGACCGCTCGACCAATACAGGAGAACTATCCTGAAACTAGCGCAGCCATCGCGTCGGCGCCCGTAGCCTCGTTCCGTGCCCCCCGACGGCAACCGCTCTCCCGGGCGGCCCCGCGACACGACCATCGACGCCCGCGCCCTGGCCGCCACCCGGGAGCTGCTGGTCGAGGCCGGCCTCGACGGCACCACCGTCCAGGCCGTCGCCCTGCGGTCGGGGCTGCACGCGTCGGCCATCTACCGGCGCTGGCCCACCCGGCTCGACCTGGTCCACGACGCCGCGTTCGCCGACCTGCCCCCGGGCCGGGTCCGCCCCACCGGCCTGCTGCGCGACGACCTCCGCCGCTTCCTGACCGCCTACGTCGAGACGTTCCAGGACCCCGTCGTGCGTGCCGCGGCCCCGAGCCTCATCGCCGACGCCGCCCGCGGCCGGACCGAGCGCGCCCCCCGGACCTGGGCGCACCTGTCGGTCCGCCCCCAGTTCCGGGAGATCCTCGCTGCCGCGCCCGCCGAGGACGTCGACCCCGGCATCGACCCCGACGAGGTCTTCGACCTGGTGCTGGGCGCCGTCCTCGTCCGCATCGTCGTCCCCACCGACGTCCGCCGCCCCACACCCATCGACGCCACCGTCGACCTCCTCGTCCGCGCCCTCCGTCCCGCGTAGCGGCGACCACGGACTCCCCGCCGGCGGGCGTGCGGGCGAGCGTCGTACCCGAGCCGCGGCTGGGGATCGAACGCATCTTCGAGATGTTCGAGGCCTTCCTCGGGGAGGGTTTGGAAGCTGCCCCGCCAGGTCCACGCCAGCGTCACACCGCGTCGGCGGCGGGCGTAGCCTTCCGGGCGTGGACGACGACGCGGCGACCGACGCCTTCCAGCGGGAGAAGGAGTTCTCGATCCTCGACGGGGTGGACGCCGATCTGGCCGACGTCGACCGGGCGCTCGAGCGGCTGGCGGGCGGGTCGTACGGCACCTGCGACGCCTGCGGCCAGCCGATCGGCGACGAGCGGCTGGCGGTCGCCCCCGCGGCGCAGCGGTGCGACGCGCACCGGGGCGGCGACGGGCCCGGCGGCGACGAGACCAGGACCGGTAGCGCCGCCTGAGCGCCCGGCCCCCCCGGGCCCCGGCGGCTCCGGACCGGCGGTCGCGCGCCCGGACCGGTGGAGACGTGGCCCTCAGATCTGGTTGGGGACGGTCGTGTCCTCGGGGTCGGCCAGCCGCAGCCGCTCACCCAGCCGCAGTCGCTCGCTGTTCACCTCGACCCACCGTCCCTCGGCGTTGGCCAGCCGGACGTGCGGAGCGCCGAGCTCGGCCTCGAGCGTGTACACGAGACCACCGTGCGTGACGACGAGGACGTCGCCGCCCGGCACGGCCTCGGCGATGCGGCGCAACGCCCGCACCGCCCGCGCGAGCAGGTGCTCGTCGGGCTCCCAGCTCGGCGGGCGGTGGTGCGCGGCCAGGTAGCCGGGGAACCGCTCCTCGATCTCGTCGCGGGTGAGCCCGGAGAACTCGCCGGCGTCGCGCTCGCGGAGGTCCGGGTCGAGCATCACCGGACCGACGCCGATCTCCTGGGCGATGATCGCCGCCGTCTGAGCCGCCCGCTGGAGGTCCGACGCCCACACGGCGTCGACCGCGCCGATCGACCGAGCCGCCTCGCGCGCCTGGAGGCGACCCAGGTCGCTGAGCCGGGAGTCGGCCTGCCCCTGCCACCGACCCGCCGCGTTCCACTCCGACTGGCCGTGCCGGACCAACAGGACGCGCGTCGCCACAGGGGAAGGTGAGGTCATCGGCCGAAGACGCTACCGGCACACCGCGGCACTATCCTTCAACGGCGCGGGCGCTGGGGAGCGTCGTCGCCGCTGCCGCCGCTGCCGCGTGAGGAGTCCCGAGACGATGGCCCTGCACCCCGACAACCACGTCGCCGCTGTCGCCCGCCGGTCGGCGCGGGCGCGCCCGGTCGGGGCCGAGCGACGGTCGCGATGGCGGTGATCCGGCTGTTCGCACAGGTCCGCGAGGCCGCCGGGGTCGGCCGCGACGTCGTCGACGGCGCCACCGTCGGGCAGGTGCTGGCGGCGGCCGAGGCCCGCTACGGCGACCGCTTCTCGTCACTGCTCCCCACGTGCAAGGTGTGGCTCAACGGCGAGCCCGCGGCCGCCGGCGACCCGGTGGCCGACGACGACGAGGTGGCCGTGCTCCCGCCCGTGTCCGGCGGTGCGGCGTGACCCCGCAGGGGCGCCCGGAGCCGGCCTGGGACGTCGATGGCCGGTCGGGTGACGACTGGCCGGTGGCGGGTGCTGTGGGTGGCGGCGGTGGGCGGGGTGAGGGTGGTTGGCCCGATCCGGCGCCGTCGGAGCGGGGGTGGGACGTCGATGGCCGGTCGGGTGACGACTGGCCGGTGGCGGGTGCTGTGGGTGGCGGCGGTGGGCGGGGTGAGGGTGGTTGGCCCGATCCGGCGCCGTCGGAGCGGGGG
>DASSGC010000275.1:0-2411 GCA_035693765.1 Acidimicrobiales bacterium | reverse complement strand
CGCCAGAGAGCTGCACGCCTTCAAGACGTGTCCAGAATGTGATTTACCCACATGGCGAGGAGTACCCCCGATGTGCCGGTGGATGACAGGCGCCGCGGGCTTGCATCAGTGGCTCGGGAGTTGTGTGGTTCGATCCGGATGCGGGTCGGGTGCCGCTTGGCGAGTACGCGGCGAAATGGATCGCTGAGCGACGTCGCCCGGTCGGCGCAAGGGTTCGCCGCTCTACCCGAGTCATCCTCGATCTCGAGTTTCCACCTCGGTGAGTGTCGGGGGTCGCTTCGACGGCGCCGAAGGCATTGTTCGGGCGTGCGGCAGGTGCTTGGCCCACCGGCTCAGAACCACACGATGCCGCCGTCGCCCGGCACGCAGTCCTCGGGAGCGGGGAGGCCGTATCCTGCGGCCTCGACGTCCTCCATCAGGCCGATGTCGGCGTGTTCCAGGTTGCTCGGGTCGCCGAGGACGTCGTACAGCGCCCAGCGGCGACCGAACTGCACACCGGGGTAGCCGTCGGCGTGGAACAGCGCCACGACGGCGGTCGACGGGAACGCGTCCTCCAGCCGGACGTCGTCGAACGTGACGCCGGTGATGAACGGCCGGGTCGCGCCGGTCTCGCCGGTCCGGCCGCCCAGGAGCGTGCCCCGCAGGAGATCGAGCTGCCGGCGGTCGTGGGCGTCGAGATCCAGGCCGGCGGGCGGCTCGGGGGCCGGTGCGCGATCGGCGCAGTCGATGGCGAGGACGATCTCGCCGACCTCGCCGGATGCCACGTCGACCGACACGAGCGCACGGCCATCGGTCCGGACGAGCCAGACGATGCCGCCCGCCACGCGGACCTCGTCGGTGCCGATGTCGGGCACCGTCACCCGCCGGCGGGCGCGAGGGTCGTCCAGCGGCACCAGGTGCAACTGCACGCCCACCGGCTCGTGGCCGCGGGCGTGCCACCGGGCCCGCTCAGGGCGGACGATGCCCACGGCGGTGCGGTCGACGATGGTGAGCAGCGCGTCGACCTCGGGGTCGACGACGTCACCGACCCCGGCGCCGGAGGGGTCGAGTGCCCGCGCGGTCTCTCCTTCGAGCCCGGCGTAGCCGATCAGCCACGCGGTGCCACGGTCGATCGCGACCCGCCCACCGTCGTCGTCGACCGACCCGAGGCGACGCACGTCACCGTCGGCGCTCACGGCGAGGACTGTGGCCGGCCGTTCGTACGAGAGCCACCCGCCGGCTTCGACCCGCTTGACCAGGGGATCGTCGTCGCGCCAGCAGACGCAGATGAGCGTGCCGTCGAGCACCGCCTCGCCGCACGGCTCGCCGCCGATGTCCACCGTGGCCAGACCGGCACCGGAGAGTCGGTAGAGCCGCCGGGACCGGTCGACCAGCTCGCACTCGCCGTCATCCCCGTCGTCCCCATCGGCGGCCGTCGGACGCGGGCTGCCGTCGTCCCCCGGCGGCCACCGGGTTCGGCCGGCGGCCACGGTGAACCAGCCGGACACGGCGGCACGTAGGCGGGCCATGCCCTTGTCGGTCGGCTCTTCCCACCGAACCGGATGACGGGTGCCGTCGTACTCGGGGCGGGCATCGTCGTCGAGGTCGGGGGCGCCGACGATCCACACCACCTCGCCATCGACGACGACATCGAGCGGCGGAGTCGGGACCGCAGTCACCGTCGAGCCGCCGGTCGCGCGGTCGATCTGGACGAGGCCGCCGGCCGCCGGTGACGCCACCAGCAGCTTCTCGCCAGCGAAGGCGAGGGCGGTCGTCGTCGGCAGGTGGCGGTGGGATGGGGACAGCCCCCAGGTGAACAGCTCGACCACCCGGCCGTCGACGGTGTCGAGCTCGGCCACGACCGGCACCACGTCATCGGCCACGAAGCACCGGCCGGCACCGACCGCCAGCACGGCCGGCCTCAGCCGCCCCTCACCGTCCATGGGCAAGGAACGTACGGCACCGATCCGGCCCCAGCCGCACGACTATGGACAGCCCGCACGACTATGGACAGCCCGGAGAAGGAGTTGCGCGGCCGGCGGCTCGGCGACCACGCGGCCGTTCGCTGCGGCAGGCCAACTCCGGCGGACCGCCGATGGCGGGGCAGAACGGACGAAGGCGCAGGTCGCAAATCGCATCACCCCGATGGCGATGTGGCAGGTCGACATCGTCGGCGGCGTGTTCCGGCCGGACCCCTGTCGGCCCGGCCGGAACAACGAACCTCAGGCGGCGAATTCCTCCTCGATCCAGAAGATCTCGTCGTAGCCACCAGCTCCGCCGTCACCAGCGCTGCCGCCTCCGCAGCACCACGGCTCGCCCCAACCCCAGTCGTCGTAGCCGGGGTCGTAGGGATCGCCGCCGCCGTAGTCGGGGTCGTAGGGGTCGTCGCCGTCGTAGCCGGGGTCGTAGGGATCGCCGCCGCCGTAGTCGGG
>DASSGC010000274.1:0-2447 GCA_035693765.1 Acidimicrobiales bacterium | reverse complement strand
GACGTGAGCGCTATGTGAGCGCTACGTGAGCGCGCGGACCGCCACGTGGGCTCAACGGCGGGAGGTGCGTCGTCGCCGCATGCCTGTCCACTGCGGAGCCGGCGCGCTGGAAACTCTCTTTCCGCACTTCTCGTTGGCGATATCGCGCGCTGGAGGTTCGCTCAGGTGGCTGGGTTGAGGTAGGCGGAAGCGGGGATGCCGAGTAGGTCGAGCACCTGTAGCTGCAATGGGCTGAGTTCGGGTTCGAAGGTCTTGACGAGTTGCCCGTCGCTGATGAGATGGTGGCGGGAGACGGCGGTGAAGATCTCGAGGACCCGGTGGGCGCTGGGCGCTGCACAGGCTCGCAGTTCGGGGTAGAGGGGGATGTGGCGGGCGTCGGCTTTGAGCATGCCGGCCCGGATCTCTCGTTCGATGAGGGCTTGGACGACGAGGGCGAAGAAGTGGCAGCACAGCAGGCCCTCGATGCGCACCGGGTCCTTGAGCAGCACGGGGGCGACGAGCTGGTGGCCTTTGAGCTGGCCGTGGCGGCGCTCGAGGTTCGGTTGGTACTTGTAGGCGGCGAGTACCTCGGGCGGGCTCAGCCGGCGGTCGTTGGTGATGAGCGGGAAGATGCCGTCCATGCGGGTGTCGTAGGCGACGGCGTCTGGGTCCACGGCGAAGCTGAGCTCGAAGCGCTCGGTGGTTGTCTTGTGGTAGCGGGTGTTGGCGCCTGGCCGGCCCCGCTTGTCCTGGCGGAACCGCTCGGCGGGGACCGCTTTGATGGTGGGAGTGATCCAGCGCTCGGCGTCGGTGTCGATCAAGGCGCGAGCGGCGGTTTCCTCGACGGCGACGAGGCTCTTGTAGCGGCAGCGGGGCCCGGCCAGGCGGGCGGCGAGTTCCTCCATGGCGGCCATGCCGGCCTCGATGCGCCGGGCCCGGGTGGCGGCGTCGTTGAGGGCCTTGGTGGACGAGTGCACCCAGATGAGGCGGAACCCGCCGTCGGAGGGGACGGGGGACTCGAAGGTGCGCCAGATCTCGGGGGGATCGTCGAGGCGTCGGCCGGGACGGCGGGCGGCTTCGGCCCAGTGGGGGGCGTGGGTCTGGACCCACTCTGCGAAGCGGGTCACCTCGCGGCGGTTGGCGGGCAGGATGGTGACGAAGCGGCCGCCGTGGGAGTCGATGTGGCTCATGGCGTCGGCCGAGGCCAGCTTGCAGTCCGACACGTACAAGAAGTCGGCGCGGCCGACCAGGGCGACGAGTTCGTCCCAGGTGGGGATGTGGGTGACGTCGTCGTTGGTGTTGCCCGACTCGACCCGGTAGGCGACGGGGACCGCCCCGTCGGCGGAGACGGTGAGGATCCACACCAGCTGGCGCAGGTCGGGCCGGTGGTCCTTGTTGTGACCGAAGGTCACCGCCGGCACTGCCTTGCCGCCCCGTCGCCTGCCGCCGCCGGGGTAGTCGCCGCCGGTGAAGGTGATCGAGGTGGAGTCGTTGTGCAGCCGGGAGCAGTCGATCCCGAACTCGCGGACCACGCGAAGCACCACCTCGGTCAACAGGCTGGCCCGGTCGGCGTCGAAGAGCCGGGCCAGCGTGCGCCCTACCCGGTCGTCGTTGAGGGCGCCGACGTCGTCTGGCCCCAGGTGAAGCAGGGCAGGGTCGTAGGGGGCGGCCCACTCGCCCATGGCGTAGACGGGCTCGCGGTGGGTGACCAGGTTGCGCACCACCACGCCCAGCACCGCCGCGGGGGCCAGGCGCAGGCGGGCGTCGTCGTGGGGTACGAAGCGCTCGAGTGATTCGGCCAGGCCCATGCGCCCCAGGAAGTGGTTGATCACCGGCAGGGGCCCGAGCAGCTCGGTGCGCAGCTGGTAGGTGTCGGGGGCCATGTCCCATCCTCCCTCCGCGGGGTTGACCACAGTTGCCACAGTATGAATACTGTGGACATGCCCGTGGGGGATGGTCGCAGGAGAGTCAGCCCAGCCCAGACTCGCAAGCGCATCGCCAAGGCACTCGCTGAGATCGACCACGTCCTGCCCGGCACCGTCACCGTTCGCCTCGGCCCGTGCGGCAAACGGACCTGTCGCTGCCACGCCGAGCCGCCCCAACTCCACGGCCCATACATCTCATGGACCCGCAAGGTCGATGGCAAGACCGTCACCCGCCTGCTCAGCCAACAGCAGTGGGCGGACTACCAGCCGTGGTTCGAGAACTCCAAGCGCCTCAAGGCGCTGGTCGCCGAGCTGGAAGCGCTGTCCCTGCAGGAGGTCAACAACGACCCGCGCTGGCTACAGAAATGACTCAGCAGAAGTGCGGAAAGAGAGGTGAAGGGGTCGAGGCCGAGATCGCCAAGATCCTGCGGCCCCGGTGGCTGGACCGGGTGATCTCCACCTCGCTCACCGGCGACAAGCCGGCCGAGCTGCGTCTCACCCGGCGTACCAAACCCACGGCCAGAGCGGCCCTTGAAGCCGAGG